>DATKPL010000058.1:0-4357 GCA_035524155.1 Rhizomicrobium sp. | reverse complement strand
TTGGTCTTGGACAACTGGCCCTTTTGAGCCAACTTCTCGCAAGTCTTCAACAGAGAATCCCAGTGGTCATTGGCCTGAGTGATGATTTTTCTGTCCTCCGCGCCCACCGTATAATCGAATTGGCCGGAGAAGGACGGATCGACCAGAACCAATCCGCTCACGTCCGATGGAAATTTGTCGACATAGTATGTCGCAAACAGACCACCCAGTGAATGACCGACCAACACAACAGGCCTTTCGATATTGGCTGCCCGCAACAGGGCGTGCAGGTCGTCCGCCACATTGTTCGCGGTCATCGGTTTAGCGGAAGGGTCGCTGTAACCCATGCCCGCGCGGTCATAGAAACAGGCGCGTGCGAATGCAGCGGCCGGCTCGCGCACCTTGCGCCAGTTGGTCATGTCTCCCGTATGGCCCTGCAGAAATACCACGGTAGGCGAACCCGTGCCGGTGCAGACCATGTTCATGTGGCGGCCGCCACCTATATCGACCAAGTGTTTGTAGGGATTTGTGTTGTCGTCGGCGCGCGCGGCCGAGGCAAAAGCAGCTAGCAACAAACAGCAAATCAGGGCGGCGGCGCGGAACGGCGTCATCGGCAAAGCCCCCGGAAACGCGCCCAAGCCTATCGCGCGGCGCGTGTCAACGGAAGGATTTCGTGGTTAAAACGCGTTCAAGAGTTTCTTCTTGCGCGGGCCTGGAATGCCCTCTAAAGCGCTTCCCCATACCCGCAACAATTCGTTCGGCTTTGGATGCGCAACGGCACGGTCAAATTCTATAACCGGCAAAAAGGTTTTGGTTTTATCACCCGCGACGATGGCACCGACGATCTGTTCGTTTCGGCGGCGTCGCTGACGGCATCCGGCCTGAAGATGCTGGATGTGGGCCAGCGCGTGTCCTTCGAGATCGAAAAGGACCCCAAGGGCTTTCGCGCCGCCAACATCAAGCTGGAAAGTCCGCCGCAGCCGGTCGCGCCGCAATCCGCCCCAGCCCAGCCCATCGCCGCTGTCGCGCCCCGCGCCACGCTTTATTACGATCCCTCGCGCGAAAGCCATCGCGCGGTCGCCGCGTCGCTTCAGGACAGCGGCGATGCCGTCCGCATGGTGGACTATGCGGCAAATCCCCCGGCGCGGGACGAACTGAAGCGGCTGTCGCTGCTTCTGGGCGAAAGCGGCCAGGGCCTGGTCCGGCGCACCGATCCCATGTTCTTCGCACTTCAGCTGGACGACCGCTTCCTCAGCGAGAATGAGTTCTGGACCGCCATTGTCGAGCATCCGAACTTGATCGACGGGCCGGTCCTGGCGTCGGGCAGCAAGGCCCGCCTGTGCAAGACCGCCGCCGAGGCCGAAGCGTTTTTCCGCGACAAACAGGACAAGCCCGCCAAATCGGTTTCGCCCCGCATCCTGGCGATGATCCAGGGCCACGCCGTTCCACCGCCCGAGAAAGCGGTCGCCGAAAAGCCCGTGACCGAGAAGCCGGTGACCGAGAAGCCTGTGGCCGTCGAAGCCGCTGCGCCGAAAAAGGCGCCGGAAAAACCGCCCGTGCAGAAACCCGCGCCGCGCGCCAAGCCCGCCGCGAAAACCGCAAAACCCGCCGCGCCGAAAAAACCCAAGCCGAAACCCGCGCCCGCGAAAAGCGTGGTCAAGGCCAAGGCGAAAGCCAAACCCGCCAAGCGCGCCAAACGCTGATCGTCTTCTCATGTGGGCCCCTCTAATGAGGGCGATGGATGGGATCCCACACCCGCATATAGGCGCGCGCGTCCTGCGGCCAGGCATGCCCGTCCGCGGCAGGCGTGACGTTTTTGGGCAGGGGCGAGGGCCCCGCCACGGCAGGCGTGATGTAAAGCTGCTTTTCGCCCGCCGCGTAGTAGAGATGCAGATGCCTCAGCACCTCCATGCCGATGATCATGTCGGGGGCGCGGTTCATGGCATCGCTGTCGTCGCCCAACTTCACCGGCCGCACCACCACCAGCGGATGGGCGATGGTGATGCCCGGGAATGACAGGGCGGAATATTTGCGGAAATAAATCTGCTTGCCGGGTTGGTCTTTCGGCATGCCGGGTGACGGCGCGCCGGCATCGGGCGAAAAGCCCAGATTCTTTTTGGCCCATTCGCTGTCCAGGATCGTCCAGGGCGAGCCGGTATCGACCACGGCGGTCAGCGCATGGCCGTCAAGCGTGGTGGCGATCTCGAAATGGCCGCCCGCCAGGTTCACCGGCACAACCGCCAGTGCGGATCGCGGCCAATAGACCACATCGCCCGGGCAATGATCGGCGGAGAAGAAATTGAGGCGCATCGCGCCGAAATCGATATCCAGATCGTCACCCGTCATCGTGCCCGCCGACAGGATGCCGTCATAGGAAAGGTCCGGCACTTCCTGGAACAGCGCGACATCCTGGGCCGAGACCGCGCCGAACTTCACGCGCCGCGCGCCCGCGACCAGATAGGATGCGTTGCCGCTGAGGTCCAGCGCCGCGAAATTGTCGGTCTTGAACATGCCCAGCTTCAGCGCCACGGACGGCAGGATATAGTTCATCGCCCCGCCGCCGGTGTCGAACAGGAATGTCTTTTCCACGCCGTTGAGCGTGATGGGCACGCCCACCTTGCCGTCGTCGCCGCCCTCTGCGCCAACAAGCGGCGTCATCGCCACCGTGTTTTCCAGGCGCGGCGGCGCGCAGGTCTGCGCCTGTGCGCTCATCCCTATGCAAAGGGCAAAGCCAACAACCGGCCATGCAGGAGCGAGCTTCATTCCGCTCATTCCGTTTCGGCAATCTTCAATTTAGTCCTTCCAACCCAGAGGAGCAAAGCATCCGCCCAGGCTGGTTCACGCAAAAGCCCGCGTAAGCGCGCGCCTCATGCTTCGACAAGCTCAGCATGAGGCGTTCACGATATTCCTCGTTCAGGCAGTATGCAGCTCCATGGCGGATGACGCCTTGCGCCGGACCGACAGCCACCACACGCCGCCCGCGATGGCGAGATTCATGGCCGCGTGCGCGAATTCCTGCACCAGGTCCGCATGGGGCGAATAAAGCCAGCCCGTCATGGGAGCGAAAGCGAACAGCCCCGACCGGAACAACAGCACGCCGCCGCCCACATAGCCCTTGTCGTAGAACACCAGCTCCTGCAGGCCGCCAAGCACGCAGATCAACGCCACGCCGGTCACGATCCAGTGCATGGGCAGGCGTTGCCGCGAACCCAGCCGATAGAAAGCCCAGGCGAACAGAAGCGGCAGGCCATAGACCGCCAGCGTGTTGTACGCGGTGAAAACCTCCGTCGCCAGCCGGGCGGTGATGGGTCCCGGCGGCTGCCCCGTCAGGTACGAAAAGAATCCATGAACATGCGTGATGAACCAGATCTCGAAATAAAGCGCCGCCACCACGCTCAACAGCGGCAGCACCAGCGGAACGATGCCGAACACGGCCCAGGGATGGCGCGCCATGAAGGATTTCAGCTCGGGCCGCTCCAGCATCGCCTGGGCCAGGTCGTCGTCGTTGCCCAGCCGCGCCAGCGCGCGGGTCTCGGCCAGCTCGCGGGCGGCGCCATCGGCGATTTCCACCCGCACCAGATCGTCGAAGTGATCCGACAATTCGCGGACATAGCGGCGCACATGACGCGGCGCGATGCCGGCATGGAGAAGGCGTTCGGTCAGGCGGTCAAAGCGCGGTTGCGGCATGGGCTGTTCCTCCTATGGCAAGACCAATGGCGTCGGTGATGTGCTGCCAGTGCCGGACCAGGCCGGCCAGATGTTTGGTGCCCTTGGCGGTGAGCGCGTAATAGACGCGGGTGCGCCCGTTCACCAGCTTGCGGCGCGAGCGCAGCATGCCGCCGGCTTCCAGCGCATGCAGGGCGGGATAGACCACGCCTTCGCCGATCTTGATCGCCTGGTTGGTGCGAAGGCGGATCGCCTGCACCAGCTCATAGCCGTACATCTCGTTGGCTTCGAGGGTGCGCAGGATCAGAAGCTCGGGCACGCCATTCATGAAGACGGGATTTGGCATTGATCCTCATGCATCTCAGTTCGAGGCATCGATACCTTGAACCTCAAGGTATGGGGAGTCAAGCGCCCGCAAAAGGAAATACCGCGCTTGAGGGCAGAGGCGTGTTCCTGTATTGTTCTTCCTGCCCCCGGAGACGGCGGCGATCAGCAGCGCATATGCAACTCTTAAAGGCAGGCCCGATGTCATCCCGCATGATTGGCCGTTATGGAGCGAGGGTTATGATGCCGCTGCCGCTGGGCAATTGCCAAAAAAGGGGACGCCTTGAATTTCCGCAAATGGATTTGGCCGTTCGTAACGCACACCGTTGTGGCGGCGACCGTTTTCACCGGCGCATTTTATTTCTTCGCGTTTCTTGGCATCAGCGCC
>DATKPL010000057.1:0-5172 GCA_035524155.1 Rhizomicrobium sp. | reverse complement strand
CGACATTCTTGCCCAGATCGATAGACTTGATGTCTGCGGCTTCCGCCGCGGAGGCAGGCGCGACAAAAGCCAAGACCAATGCGGTGAGGCGCCAGCGCTTCATTTCACCACCCCGGGCTCGAGATAGGCGGTGACGGCGTTGCGCTTCAGAAGGCCTTGCGCCGCTTTTTGCACATTGGCGGCGTTTACCGCGCGAATGCGGTTGGGCCATTCATTCACATCATCCACCGTGAGCCCGATCATCAAGGCCTGGCCATAGGCCGAGGCCATGGAGAACTGGCTGTCCTGACGATAGGTGACCGAGGCTATCAATTGCGTCTTGGCGCGGGCGAGGTCGCCGGGCCGGGCCTGGGCGGCGGTGAAGCCCTGGATCACCTGATCCATCGCCTTTTCCAGCATTTCCAGCGAAACGCCAGGACGCGGCACGGCATAGAAAGTGAACTCTCCCGCATCCCTGGCATAGCCCTCATAGGAACAACCGGCATCGGTGGCGAGCTTCTTCTCTTCAACCAGGATGTGATAGAGGGCGGCGGTCTGGTCGCCGCCCATGATCTGCGCCAGGGTCTCGAAACTTTCCGCCTGTCCGGGCGCGGCCTGGGCATAGGACGGCACGCGATATATGCGATAGAGCAGCGGCACCTGCACATCGGGCCGGACCACCGTCATGCGGGTTTCGGTCAGGCGCGGCGGCTCGGCGAATTCGGCGCGCGGCTGCAACGGGCGCGCGGCCACCTTGCCGTAGATCTGCTGCGCCATCACCCGCACCTGGTCGGGCGTGACGTCGCCCGCGATGATCAGGGTCGCGTTGTTGGGCGCGTAATGATGCCTGTAGAAATCTAAGGCCGAGACGCGGTCGATATGGCGCACCTCCTCCGGCCAGCCCAGCACGGGGCGGCCATAGGGATGCGACATATGAAGCGCCGCTTCCATCTGCTCGGTGGTGAGCGCCTGCGGATTGTTATCGACCCGCATGCGGCGCTCTTCCAGAACCACATCGCGCTCGGTCGAGACATTGCTGTCGGAGAGATCGAGATTGGCGAGGCGATCGGCTTCCAATTCCATCGCCAGCTTCAACCGGTCGGACGCGATCTGCTCATAAAAGGCGGTGTAGTCGTGGGTGGTGAAGGCGTTCTCTTCGCCGCCATTCTTGGCGATGGTCTGGGCGTAAAGATCGCCCGGCACCGCCTTGGTGCCGCGGAACATCATGTGCTCGAAGAAATGGGCAAGGCCCGAAATGCCGGGCGGATCGTCCACCGCGCCCACCTTGAACCACAGCATCTGGGTCACGACCGGCGCGCGGTGATCCGGGATCACCAGCACCTGCATGCCGTTGGTGAGGGAGAACTGGAAAGTCTTGGACTGTTCCCCTTGAACTTGCGGGCCTGGCGCATCCGGATCGGCGAACGCAATGCAAGGCAGCGCCGCCAGAAGAAGCGCAACAAGAAGGGCCTTAGAACCAGTCAAACCAGCCGCCGCTGCTCTTGTCGGTGGAGGCCGGTGCTGTCGCGCCCTTGGGCAGCGGCGCGGCCTTGGCGGGACTGCCCAGGATGCGATCGGTGAAGCTGGTGTCGGCGCCCTGCATGTTCTTTTCGTCGGACTGGAGTTGGGCGCGAATGGTGGGATCGGCGTTCTGCACGCCGGCATGGGCCAGGAGCATCTTCTCGCCCGGCGAATAACTGCCCTGCATCTGGGCCGCGACCTGGTTAGGATCCTCGCTGTTGAACATCGCCACTTCAGCCGAAGAGGTGGGATCGGTCTGGTTGAGCGGCGCCGCGCCAGGTGACGGCGGACGCAGGTTAAAATCGGGCGGAATGATCAGGGGCGCCTTGGTGGTGACGGCGAATTCGTCGGGCGATTGCTTGGTGAGGCCGGCTTCGTCGCGGAAGGTCTGGCATCCGGCAAGCGCCGCGAAGCTCAGGCCCAGCACCGCGAGGCGAACGGGAATTCGGGAATGCATCAGGCTTACTCCAATGGCCCAAAGTCCGGGGTTCAGGCTTCCGCGGGCTTGAGCACTTCATAGATGATCGCCACCGCGCCAAAGGTGATGGCGACATCGGCGATATTGAACACATACCAGTCATAGCCGAAGCCATAAAAGTGGAAAAAATCGGCTACCCGGCCATAAACCAACCGGTCGATCAGGTTTCCCAGGGCGCCCCCGATCACCAGCCCTACCCCGATTGCCAGGGAAAGGCTGGACATTCCCCACAACCAGTAGCCAAGCCCGGCAATGGCCGCCAGGGATACCAGGACCAAAGCTGCCGTCCCCACAACGCTGGATGCCGGAAACAGGCCGTAGGAAATGCCCGGGTTCCACACCATGACCAGATTAAAAAACGGCAAGACCGGGATGGACTGGATCGGGGCCATGTGCATGAACCCCAGGCCGTAGAGCAGCGCGAATTTCGAGCCCTGATCGGCGATCAGCGCGCCCGCTGCGGCCACGACGCCCCATTCGCGCGGGCTGACCCTGCTCATGCCTCGGCATGCTCCAAGGCCGCGTCGCAGCGGTTGCAGACGTCGGGATGATCCTTGTGGGTTCCCACTTCGGTCAGCACCATCCAGCAGCGTGCACACTTCTGCCCTTCCGACAGCGCCGCCACCGCGCCGGCGCCCTTGACATCGGAGAGGGTGAAGGCGCCTTCGGGCGCGTCACCCTCGACGATGCGCATGCCCGATGTGATCGCCACTTCCTGGAACGGGATCGAGCGCAAAATCTCCGCGTCGGCGGCGTCAGAAACATAGATGGTAGGCGCGGCTTCCAGGCTGGCGCCGATTTTCTTGGCGGCGCGTTCCAGTTCCAGCGCGCCCGTCACCACCCGGCGCAGTTCGCGCACCCGCTTCCATTTCTCGATCAGCGCGGGATCGGCCCAGTTCGCCGGCACGTCGAAGAAAATTTCCAGATGCACGCTCTCGCTCTCGGGGAAACGCGACAGCCACGCTTCTTCCATGGTGAAGCAGAGAATGGGCGCGAACCAGGTAACCACACGGCGGAACACCTCGTCCATCACCGTGCGAGCGGCGCGCCGGCGCCTGGCATCGCGCGCGTCGCAATAAAGCACGTCCTTGCGGATATCGAAGTAGAAGGCGGACAGATCGTTGGTGCAGAAATTGAACAAGGTGGCGGTGACGCGGTTATAGTCGAACGCCCGATAGGCCTCGCGCACCTGGGCATCGAGCTCAGCCAGCTTCGCCAGCATGAAACGCTCCAGCTCCGGCATCTCCTCGACGCCGATCCGCTCCGACGAGTCGAAACCCGCCAGATTGGCCAAGAGGAAACGGATGGTGTTGCGCAAGCGGCGATAGGATTCGACATTGGCCTTGAGAATGTCCTGGCCGATGCGCAGATCCTCGGTGTAGTCGGACGACGCGGCCCAGAGACGCAAAATCTCCGCGCCATATTTTTCCGCGATCACTTGCGGCGCCAGCGTATTGCCCAGTGACTTGGACATTTTGCGGCCCTGGTCATCCAGCACGAAGCCATGCGTGAGCACACCCTTGTACGGCGCCCTACCCGTCGTTCCCACCGACTCCAGCAGCGATGACTGGAACCAGCCGCGGTGCTGATCCGAGCCTTCCAGATACAAATCGGCCTGGTCCGCGCGCGGCCAATGCGGATCGATGGGATGCTCAACGGTGAAGACATGGGTCGAGCCGGAATCGAACCAGACATCGAGAATGTCCTTCACCTGCTCATAGTCTTCGGCTTTGCGCCCCTCGCCCAGAAAATTTTCGGGCGGCGAAGTGAACCAGGCATCCGCGCCTTCCGCTTCGAAGGCTTGCTCGATGCGGCGGAAGACGGCGGGATCGTTCAGCACCTGTCCCGTTTTCTTCTCGACAAAGATCGCCAGCGGCACGCCCCAGGCGCGCTGGCGCGAGAGCACCCAGTCGGGCCGCGTTTCGACCATGGAGCCGATGCGGTTTGCCCCGCGCGCGGGATACCATTTGGTTTCGGCGATCGCCGTCAGCGCCAATTCGCGCAAAGTCTTGCCGTTCATGAACGGCTTGTCGATCGCCACGAACCATTGCGGCGTGGCGCGGAAGATCACCGGCGCCTTGGAGCGCCAGCTGTGCGGATAGGAGTGGCGCAGCGATCCCTTGGCCAGAAGCTTGCCGCGCTCGATCAGGGTCTTGATCACCGCGCCGTTGGCGTCGCCGTCCTTGCCCTCAGGCGTCAGGATGCGCTTGCCGGCAAAGTACGGCACTTTGGGTCCGAAACTGCCATCGGGTTCGACCACGCTGAAGGCGTCAGGGTTCTTCGCCGCATAACCGGGGAACGAAGACGTCACCAGCTCGAAATCGTCTTCGCCATGGCCGGGCGCGGTATGGACAAAGCCCGTGCCGGTGTCGGCGGTGACGTGCGCGCCCGAAAGCAGCGGCACTTCGAAATCATAGCCCAGGCTGCGGAAGGGATGGGCGGCGACGACGGTCTTAAGCTCAGCCTGCTCGACCGTGCGCACGCGCGAGACCATCATCTTGGCCTGCTTGGCGACTTCTTCCGCCAGAAGATCGGCCAGAAGGATGAACTCGCCCGGCCGCGCCAGGGAGCCGTCGGCGGCGTCGGCGATCTGGTAAAGGCCGTAGGAAATCTCGGGCGAGAAGGCGATGGCGCGATTGCCGGGAATGGTCCAGGGCGTGGTGGTCCAGATCACCACGAATGCGCCTTCCAACTCGCCCTTGGTGATCGGAAACTTCACATAGATCTGCGGCGATACTTTGTCGTGATATTCGATTTCGGCATCGGCCAGCGCGGTCTTCTCCACCGGCGACCACATCACCGGACGGAAGCCGCGATAGAGCAACCCGTTCTCGACGAACTTCATCGCCTCGCGCGCGATCACCGCCTCGGCCTTGAAATTCATGGTGGTATAGGGCCGCTCGAAATCGCCGATCTGGCCCAGCCGCTCGATCTGCTCGCGCTGGACCTTCAGCCAGTGGCTGGCGAATTGGCGGCAATCGCGGCGAAGCTGGTCGGTGGGCACCTCGTCCTTGGCCTTGCCTTCGGCGCGATACTGTTCTTCCACCTTCCATTCGATGGGCAGTCCGTGACAGTCCCAGCCCGGGACATAGGGCGCGTCCATCCCCAGCATGCCCTGGGAGCGCACCACGAAGTCCTTCAGGATGTGGTTCAGGCCGGTGCCGGAATGGATGTCGCCATTGGCATAGATCGGG
>DATKPL010000056.1:0-8178 GCA_035524155.1 Rhizomicrobium sp. | reverse complement strand
GAAGTGAGACTGGTTTTCATGAGCAGAATCTCCGACCAATACGAATTCCCAATAATCGGGTTGAGAGCATCTGTCCTTGACCCGGATCAATTGTTCCCGCGCCGCCAGGAGCGACAGTCTTCTCGAAAGAGGGGCTCAGATGACTCGGCAAGCTTTCGTCGCACGCAATGTCTGGTTCGGGACTGCCGCCATGCTGTTGAGCCTGTCTTTCGCCAGCCCTGCAAACGCCGTTCCCAGCTACGCGCGGCAGACCGGGCTTGCCTGCGAAGCCTGCCACACCGTCTTTCCCCAACTGACGCCGTTCGGACGGGTTTTCAAGGCCAGCGGATACACCATCTCCAACACCGCCAAGGTGCAGGATATCGACCAAACCCGGCGCTATCTGATGTCCCTGAGCGATACGCCGCCGATCTCGGCGATGGCGATCGTTTCGGCCGGTTCTTCCGCCAAGGCCGCCGACGCCAATTCGACCAAGACCTCGACCGATTTTCCCCAGCAGCTCAGCCTGTTCTATGCGGGCCAGATCGCCGACCATGTGGGCGCGTTCGCCCAGCTTACCTATGACGACCAGAGCGGCACGGTCGGCATCGACAATACCGATATCCGCTTTGCCGATGTGACCACGCTTTACGGCCAATCGGTCATCTATGGCGTGAGCGTCAACAACAATCCCACGGTTCAGGACCTGTGGAACAGCGCGCCTGCCTGGAGCCAGCCCTTCGTCACGTCGCCCGCCATGCTTGCGCCCGGGGCTGCGACCAAGCTCGAAGGCCCGTTTGCGCAGCAGGTGGCCGGCATCTCGGCCTATGCCTTCGTCAACCAGTCGATCTATGGCGAGCTGGGCGTGTATCGCTCGGCGCTGCAGGGCGCCTCGGTGGCGCAGAACGGCAACACCACCAACGATGTCATCACGGGCGTGGCGCCCTATGGACGCGTGGCCTATGAATATGACTGGGGCCAGAATTCCTGGGAGCTGGGTGCGTTCGGGCTTGATGCCACGCTGCACAATCCAACCACCCCCGCGGGATCGGCGGTGAACCAGTCGCTGCAGCTTGGGCCGACCGACCGCTTCCTCGATACCGCCATCGACACGCAGTACCAGTACATCACCGACGAGCACCAGATCACGGTGACAGGCCGGGCGCTGCATGAGGACGAGCGCCTCGATGCCAGCAGCCTGTTCGGCTTCTCGGCCAATCCCGCGAACCATCTCGACAGCGAGAATCTGGTGGCGAGCTATTTCTGGCATCGCGAGATCGGCGGCAGCGTCGGGTTCTTCAATCTCAGCGGCTCGAACGACGGCACCTATTTCGGAACGACGGACGGGCGGCCGGACGCGAGCTGGGGACAGTTCGAAGTGGATTATGTGCCCTGGCTCAATGTGAAGCTGGGCCTGCAATACACCGCCTACACAAAGTTCAACGGCGCGACCTCGAACTATGACGGCAACGGGCGCAACGCGTCGGACAATAATTTCATCTTCGGTTATCTCTGGATCGCCTATTGAGATGGGGGCCATCATGAAAAACGCGGCATTGCTGACGCTTCTGGGCGCCGCCGCCCTGGTTCAAATTTCCGCAGCCCAAGCGCAGGATGGCGATGTCGCGGCGGGGCGCAGGCTCGTTTCCGAGGTTTGCCAGAATTGCCATGGCGCCAACGGCGACAGCATATCGGCCACCTTCCCGCGGCTGAACGGCCAGCAGGCGGAATATCTCGTCACCCAGTTGAAGGCGTTCCGCGACCATACCCGCGCCGATCCGCACGCCATGGCCTATATGTGGGGCATGGCGGCACGGCTGGACGACACGGCGATCGCCTCCATCGCCAAATATCTGTCGGTCCAGTCCGTCACCAAGGCCCAGACCGGAGGCGCGCTGGCGCAAAAGGGCCGCCTGATCTACGCGAATGGCGATGACGCGCACAATGTGCCGGCCTGCGGCGCCTGCCATGGCGAGAATGGCGAAGGCAATGGCTCGATCCCCCGGCTGGCGGGCCAGCATGCCGATTATCTGCGCAAGCAGCTGGAAGCATTCCGCTCGCTGTTGCGGGACAATGCGGTGATGCATGCCAACACCCAGGACATGACGGACAGCGATATCGAGGCGGTCGTTTCTTATCTCGCCAATGACTGATCGCGGCCGCGCGCTCTAGGTCGCCATCGTCGCGGCCTGTTTGGCCGCCATCTGGCTTGCCGCTTCCAGCGCCTGGGCCGCGTACATCACGCTGGGGCCCGCGCCCATATAGATAGCCATGCCCAGGGTTTCGGCGATCTCGGCGCGGGACGCGCCGTGTTTCATCGCCCCTTCGACATGATAGGCGATGCAGGGCGCGCAGCGCGTGGCCACGCCGATCGCCAGCGCCATCAATTCCTTGGTCTTTGCGTCCAATGCCGACCCGGCATGGGCGGCCTGCGACATGTCGGAGAAGGTCTTCATCACCTCCGGCGAAGCGTGCCGCAACTCGCGGACCGCGCCGTTCATGCCCGCGATCAATCCCGGCCAATTCTCGATCATGTCGTCCACCGCTTGAGAATACGGCGCAGGCAAGCACGGCCAGGCCTTGCCGGCACTGATCTGGATCAAAAGGCCGGATGCGCGATCAGGAGGCGAGGCGAAGCGGCGCCGCGACGATGCGGGATGGGGGCAGGATCAGGCTGGCCGCGGTTCCCGCGTCCGGCTCGCTTGCGATCTCCAATGTCCCGCCATGCAGCACCGCCAGCGACTTGCAGATGGGAAGGCCCAGTCCGGTGCCCTGATGCTTGCGCGCGATCTTGGAATCGACCTGGCCATATTGCGACATCGCCTTTTCCAGTTCGTCTTGCGTCATGCCGATGCCGGTGTCGCTGACGGTGAGCCGGATGCCGCGATCCGAAAGCGCCCCGCCGATGGCGACCCTGCCGCCGGGTGGGGTGAATTTGACCGCGTTGGTGAGGAGGTTGACCAGGATCTGCTTGATGAGGCGGTAGTCGCCGCGGACATGGGGAAGCCCGGTCCAGGGTCCCTCTTGCAGCTGCAGGTCTTTTGCCCGTCCCCTCACCAGCGCCAGGGCGTCGGCGACCAGCTCGGGGATCGCGATCTCCTGCTCGTTGAGCTCCATCTTCCCGGCGGTGATCTTGGAAAGGTCCAGCACGTCGTTGATCAGGTCCAGAAGATGCAAGCCGCTGTCGTGGATATGGTCGGCATATTCGCGATAGCGCGGCGAACCCAGCGTGCCATGCAACTCGCCCCGCAGCACGTCGGAAAAGCCCAGTATGGCGTTCAGCGGCGTGCGCAGCTCGTGGCTCATGTTGGCGAGGAATTCGGATTTGGCGCGGTTGGCGTGATCGGCCTCGAGCTTGGCGGCCGCCAGTTCCTGCATCGAGCGGTCGCGTTCGCGCAGCCCCTGAAGCGCCAGGAACACGCAAAGCGCCATGAAGACGATCAGGCCGACCAGCAGGATCGCGGCGGCAGCCAGGGTGGCGAGGAAGGTGCCATACCATGAGGCGTGCAGCGCCTTGATGTTCTGATCCGCCGCCGCCTCGATCCGGCGCACATGCGCGCGGACGGCGGCGCTGGTGCCGTACCCCAGCTGCGATTCGACGGCCCACACGGCTTTGAGCGGCAATCCGCCCTGCTGGAGCCCGATCACGCGGTAAAGTTCGGAGAGCCTGACCCGGATCGCCGTCCGCAAGGGTGGAATATTCCCCTGGTCGATGCCCGCGATCGCGGCAGAGCGGGAAAGATTGTTCAACGCCGCAGGAAGCTCGCGGACGGCGCGATCATACGGCTTCACATGATCCGTCTGTCCGGTGAGAAAATAATCGCGCTGTCCGGTTTCGGCATCCTGGACCAGGACAAAGACCTGGGCCGCGTCATGCAGCACATTGGTGTTCTTGACGATGTCGCGGCTGGCCTGGCCGCTTTTGAGGATCAGCGCGAAGGCAAGGACGGCGATGGCGACGAAGCCCAGCGGCAGCACGGTGAAGGTAATCCACCGAAGCGTCCTGATCCGCGCCGACAAATCGCGGCCCGCAAGCCTGATGACGATCATGGCAATCCCCAACCCCGCGACGACGCAACGCCCGCCCGGTAACCCTAGGAAAGTTGCGGTAAACAAAATGTAAAAGCGGGAATGGCCGACCGCCTTGCAGGGGGAATGGACGGCTCCTGGGACGCAGGCCCGCGCGGCCGGCGCGCGCCATCCCCGATCGCATCGCTCAACTATTTCCCGCCGGAAAATAGGGATCGGGGAATTGACCGGCATCAAATCGTGAATCGCCCAGGCGGCAGACAATGGGTTTCGAATTATGGAGTGCCGCAAATGCCGATCAAGGATTTGTTACTGCTTTGTTTTTTCGCCAGCGCGTTTGGCCTGTTCGCCGCCGTGCTGGCCTATGGCGACTGGATGGAGGCGCAGGCCCGCAAGCGGCGCGACCGGGCGGGCGAGACGGCAAAAAGGCTCGAGGCGGTGCGCTAGCCGGCGCGGGCTCCTAGCGCCAGGGCTGCTGACGCCAGGGTTGCTAACGTATGTGTTCCGGCACCGATTTGTGCAGGAAATACATCAGGGTCATCGCCACCAGCGACACGCCCATCACCACATAGCCCAGCCAGTTGAAATGCTGGAGCGCGCCGCCAGGCGCCTCGGTGATCACCGCGCCGGCGATGGCGGCGGAAATGCCGCCGGAGAATTGCTGAAGCGAAGCGTTGATGGCGTTGAAGGCGCCGCGCTTGGTGACTTCGGGCACGGCCGAGAGCAGGGCCTGCGCCGGGACCATGCGCGAGAAGATGCCGAGATACATGAGGACGTTGATGACGATCACGGTGGTCAGGGCGGTGCGGCCCAAATTGGTCCAGATCGCCACCATCCCGATGGCGAGCACGCTGCCGAAGCAGAATGTGTTGAACTTGCCGAAACTGTCGCTGACCTTGCCGGCCACCGGACCCATGAAGACGGTGAAGGCCCCCGTCACCAGATAGATGGTGGGAAGCGTGGTCAGCGGCAGGCCGATATTGTTGACGGTATAGGCCGTGGCGAACGGCATCAGCATATAGCCGCCGGTCGCCAAGAGCAGCACCAGGCAGAAGGCCAGGCGGTAGCGCGGCTCGGCCACGGTGTGGACCAGATGCATGAAAGGGCTGTGTTCCTGGCGGAGCTTCAGATGCGCCACCACCGGCTCCATGCGCAGGGCGATCACCAATCCCACCGGCACGGCCACCGCGATGATCGCCAGGAACGGCGCATGCCAGTCCCAGTGATTGGCGAGATAAAGCGCCAGCGGCAGACCCAGCACCTGGCTGGCGGCGAAAGCGGACTGGATGAAGCCCATCACCCGGCCGCGCATCTCCAGCGGGAAAAGATCGGTGGCGATGGCGAGCACCACCGAGCCGATCACGCCGCCGAAAAAGCCGGTGACGATGCGCGCGATCAGAAGCGCGGGATAGCTGGTCGCCAGTCCGCAGAGCAGCGTGCCCACCATGAAGCCGGCATAGAAGAAAAGCAGCAGCCGCTTCCTGTCGAAGCGGTCGGCAAAGCCGGCTGCCAGCACGCCCGAGATCGCGGCGGCGAAGGCATAGGACGACACCGCGAAGCCGAATTGGCGGGGCGTGATGTGCAAGGTGGGCATCACGATCGCGCCCAGCGGCGAGACGATCATGAAATCCAGGATGATGGTGAATTGCAGGAACGCCAGGACCGCGACGACGAATTTCTGATAAGGCGAGAATGCCAGGCGGGGAGGCGTTTCGGTGACCGTCTTGTCCATCTTCGCTGCCTCGCGTCACGCCTGATAGCGCGTGATGCCGCCCACCACCGTCTGCACCACTTTCACGTCCTTGATCTTTTCCGGATCGATGGTGTGGAGATCGTCGGCCAGGACCACATAATCCGCCAGCTTGCCCGCCGTGATGGTGCCCTTGATCGCCTCTTCGCGGGTGTTGTAGGCGCCGTTGGCGCTGGCGGCGCGGATCGCCTGGTCCACCGTCAGCTTCTGCATCGCGCCCCAGGTTTCGCCGTTGAAGCCCTTGCGGGTGATCATGCCCTGCATCGACATCAAGGGCGCGAACGGGCCGGGCGTGCCGAAATCCGAGCCCGTCGAGGCATGCACGCCGGCATCCTCGAAGCTTTTATAGGCCATTGCGTACTTCATAAAGTCTTCGCCATAGAAATGGAATTTGTCGGAATTGTAATAGGCGTAGGAGCTGAACAGAGACGGCACGCCATCCATCGCCTTGATCCGCGCGATCAGGCCCGGATTGACGAAGGTGCAATGGGTGATCTTGGGCCTGCTGTTGGCGACGGGATAGGCCTTTAGCGCCAGTTCATATGCCGTCAGCACCTGGTCGATCGCCACATCGCCATTGGCATGGCAGTTGAGTCGGATGCCGGCGCGGTGCACGCGCTCGGCCCAGGCATTGGTGTCCGCCTGCCGCTCGGTGATGTTACCTTTATAGGGCGGGGTGATGCCCAGATAGGGCCGGCTGATCGCGGCCGTGCGTTCCGAGAATGAGCCGTCCACCGTATGTTCCGATGTGGCACCGAATTTCAGCCATTCGTCGCCGAAATCGGTCTTGATGCCGTTCTTGATCATGGCCTCCAAGAGCGCGCCGTCGGGCTCATAGCTCACGCGATGGAGCAGATTGCCCCGCCCGCGCGCGGTCTGCATGGCGGCAAGCACGTCCTCGTCATGGCAGACGCTGGTCAGGCCATATTCCACGAATTTCTTCGACATGAATTCCACGCCGCTGACGGCGCGGCGCTCGGTCTCGGCCGGGCTGTAGGTCACCACCTTGCCCACGCCGTTGAAGATGTTGCGGGCATTGTCGGTGACGCGGCCGTTCAATTCGCCGCTTGAATCCTTGTCGAAGGTGCCGCCGAAGCGGGCGGGCGTGCTCTTGGTCAGGCCCGCCATCGCCATCGCCTTGCTGTTGTAGAAAGACGTGTGGCCGCCGCGATGGATCACCACCACGGGGTGCTCGGTCGAGACCTTGTCCAAATCCTTGTTGGTGAGGGGGCGGCCGTCCTTCACCTTGGTGTCGTCATAATAATAGCCGGTGACCCAATATCCCGGCGGCGTCTTCTGCGCGCGCGCCTTCAGCTTGTCGATGATGCTTTGGATGGTGACGAATTCCACCACATAGGGATTTCCCACCAGCACTTCATAGAGAAGGATGTCGCCGCCGCCGTGATTGTGGGTGTCGTTGTAGCCGGGCGTGACCATCATGCCCTTGGCGTCGTAGGTCCGCGTCTTGGGGCCGGCCAGTGATTTCATGTCGGCGCTCGAGCCCACCGCATGAAAGCGGCCCGCGCGCACGGCAAAGGCTTCGGCGCGCGGCATGGCGGGGTCCATCGTCGTGACTTTGGCGTTGATCACAACCAGGTCGGGGGTGGGATTTTCGGCGGCCGCGCGGGAAGCGCCCAGCCATGAGGTGCCCGCCAGCGCGAGACCACCGAACCCCACCGATTCCAGAAACCGCCTGCGGCTTTGCCTGATGTCCATGTTCGCCCCCGAAAGACGGCGTCAGCATCGGATGAAACTGGACCATGGGCAAGCGCGGCGGAAACCGGGCGGCTATTGCGCCAGCGTTGCGATGGCCTTGGCGGCGCGCTCACCCGCTTCGACCGCGCCCGACAGATAGCCCGGATCGGCAAGGCTGGTTTCGCTGCCGGCCAAGGTGATGCGGTCCGCCCATTCGCCCGTGATCCAGGGCGTGGTGCCGGGAACGGGATGTTCGCCGCCGGCCTGGTCCAGCGCGGTCGAGGTGAGGGGATCGGCGGACCAGTCCTTGTACAGGGTCGCGCGCGGGCTTGCCGCGTCCGGCCCGAACAGGCGCGCCAACTGGTTTACGCAAGCATTGACGATCGTGTCGCGCGGGACCGACGCGCGCTGGGCGGCCGGCACGCCCAGGAATCCGAACAAGGCGGGTGTGCCCGACGCGGTGGTGGCGTCGTGAATCTCCACCAGCGGACCCACCATGCTTTGCGCGTCGCCGGAAAGATTTTTTTCGCGCCAGAAAGCACGGTCATAGACGGCGAAAAACTTGGCATGCGGCGCCATCCAGGTCGGTGTGTCCCGCCACAGTGCGGCGATCGTCGATGGAAGCGCGGGCGCGAAGGAGACGCTGGCTTCCAGAAGACGCGGCGGCAGCGCCAGAACGGCATGCGCGGCGGAGATAATTTCACCATCTGCCAAGGTCAGCGCAA
>DATKPL010000055.1:0-2520 GCA_035524155.1 Rhizomicrobium sp. | reverse complement strand
CCGGTTCTGCCGGTTGCGTGGTGGCCAACCGGCTGTCCGCCGATCCGACCAAGCGCGTGCTTCTCCTGGAAGCGGGCGGCAAGGACAATTGGATCTGGCTGCATATTCCAGTGGGCTATCTCTTCGCCATCGGCAATCCGCGCAGCGACTGGCGGTTCCAGACCGAAGCCGAACCTGGCCTGAACGGGCGGAAGCTCAACTATCCGCGCGGCAAGGTGATCGGTGGTTCGTCGTCCATCAACGCCATGATCTCGATGCGCGGCCAGCGCCAGGATTACGACCATTGGCGGCAGCTGGGTTTGAGCGGCTGGAGCGCGGACGAGGTCTTCGCCACCTTCAAGAAGCTGGACAATCATTTCCTGGGCGACACCGAACATCACGGCACGTCGGGCGAATGGCGAGTGGAACAACAGCGCCTGCGCTGGGACGTGCTGGAGGCGGTGAAGGCGGCGGCGGTCGAGATGGGCGTGCCCGCCATTCCCGATTTCAACCGGGGCGACAATGAAGGCGTCTGCTATTTCCATGTGAACCAGAAGCGCGGCTTGCGCGTTTCCGCGGCCAAGGCGTTCCTGAAGCCGGTGATGAACCGGCCCAATCTGCGCGTCGAGATGAACGCCAATATCGAGCGCGTGCTGTTCGATGGCCGCCGCGCGGTGGGCATCCGCTTTGTCCAGAATGGCAAGACCTACGAAGCGCGGGCCAAGGGTGAAGTGATCCTCACCTCCGGCTCGATCGGCTCGGTGGAAATTCTGCAGCGTTCGGGCGTGGGACCGGGCGTGCTGTTGCAGGACCTTGGCATTCCCGTAGTGCTGGAGCGCGAGGGCGTGGGCGCCAATCTCCAGGACCATCTGCAGCAGCGCATGATCTATAAAGTCTCGGGTGTGAAGACCTTGAACCAGGTCTATTATTCGCCGTTCGGCAAAATCATGATGGGCGCGGAATACGCGTTGTTCCGCACGGGGCCGCTCACCATGGCGCCGTCGCAGTTGGGCATCTTCACCCGCTCCAGCGCGGATCACGAGCGCGCCAATATCCAGTTTCATGTCCAACCGCTGTCGCTGGACAAGTTCGGCGATCCCTTGCATCGGTTCCCCGCCATCACGGTCAGCGCGTGTAACCTTCGGCCGACATCGCGCGGTCATGTGCGCATCCGCTCCGCCGACTGGCGCGAGAAACCGTCGATCCAGCCGAATTATCTTTCCACGCCGGAAGACCGCCAGGTCGCCGCTGACGCCATCCGTGTCACCCGCCGCCTGGTCGGGCAGCAGGCGCTGGCGAAATACGCGCCTGATGAATATCTGCCGGGCGCACACGTCTCCGACGACACCGCCGAATTGGTGAAAGCCGCGGGCGATATCGGCACCACTATCTTCCATCCGGTGGGCACGGCGAAGATGGGCATCGCGTCCGATCCGGGCGCGGTGGTGGACGAACGGTTGCGGGTGATGGGCCTGGACGGCTTGCGCGTGGTCGATGCCTCGGTGATGCCCACCATCACCTCGGGCAACACCAACACGCCCACCATCATGATCGCGGAAAAAGGCAGCCGCGCCATCATCGAAGACGCGCGGGGGGATTAATATGTCATTCCCGCGTAAGCGGGAATCCAGAAATCTCCAACGTTCTGGATGCCCGCTTTCGCGGGCATGACAATGGGAGCGAAATTGAAGAGATCAGGCGATCATTTCTGCTGATTCCGCCTGGCGAAATAAACCTGATAGGCAACAGTGTCCCAGGCATTGTGGATGCCGTCGAACAGCAGCATCAGCGCCGCTGCGCCCACGCCAAACATCGCCGCGTTCCCATGCATGGGTTCCTCCACGCCCGACGCCAGCAATAACGCATAGGCCAGGCCAGGAATGATGATGTGAAAAGTCCAATCTTCCAGGTCGGGCTTATAGGCGTTCTGCGACATCACGCGGTGCACCACGATCGCCATATAGATCACGCCCAATAATCCCAACCCACCCAGCACCCAGGCAAGCACATGCGGATTGGGCCAAGGCACCCGCACGATGGCCGATAGCAGCAAAGTCATGCCGAAATGCACGATGGTGGGCGATCCGAACGCGGCGCCGGCGACGGGGTTGGGAATGGACGGGCTGTCGGCGATCAAGGTCATCACCACGAATTGCAGGCCGATCAAGGCGCCCGCAGCCGAACCCACGATCACATAGAAACTGTCCCACTCCGCCAGGTTCGGCATGACGTCCCCCAATTCATCCCCGAAGAGCTTACACAATTTCCGCGCGCTATGCGTGTTTCAATGCGCTGCCTTTGTGGGCGGCGATGTGATCGGTCTTGTCGCTTTTGATCTCGTATTGCGGATCGTCTTCGCTCGCGTGATGGCGATAGCCTTTGTAGTCGAAGTCCTTGGTGTGCACGGCGATGATCGTGCCCGACACATGGCCGGCCTCGGAATTCCAGGTCACATGATCGCCGATCTTGAATCGCTTGTGCATCGTGCGCACTTCAACGTCGCTTGAAATTATATGCCGGACGATGGAACTCGCGCGCGCA
>DATKPL010000054.1:0-2028 GCA_035524155.1 Rhizomicrobium sp. | reverse complement strand
TCGGCCTTGGACTGGGCCAGCGCCTGGGCATCGGTGTTGGCCACCACGAAGTCCACGCCTTCGAGGCCGGCTTCGATCATGTTGTTGACGGCATTGCCGCCCGCGCCACCCACGCCCAGCACGGTGATCCGCGGACGCAGTTCCTTGCCTTCGGGAATTTTGAGGTTGATCGCCATTTTACTTTCTCCTCAGTGACGTCACAAAGTCACCTTGCGCACCCGCGAATCGCCCAAATGATTCGCGTTTACATTGTTGAATCACTCCAGCCACCGGCCGGTCAACCGCCCCCACCATCCCTTGGCTGCTTCGGGCTCCGCAGCCATGGCCAGTTCAGGATTGATCACTTCAGGCGGCATGGTGGCGCCCGCCATCAAAAGACCAATCGCGGTGGCGTAATCGGGACCGTTATTGGCCGCCGCCAGACCGGGGAAATTCTGCGGCCGGCCGATTCGCACCTGCTTGTTCAGCTTGCGCGCCACCAGTTCCCGCGTTCCGGCCAGTTGCGCCGCCCCGCCTGTCAGGACCAGCCGGCGTCCCGCCGCCACGTCGAAGCCCGAAGCTTGAAGCCGCTTCTGGACTTCGTCCAATATGTCTTCCAGGCGGGCCTGGATAATGCGGGTGAGCATGGAGCGCGGCACGCGGAGCGCGCTTTCCTCGCCTTCCTCACCCACCTGGGGCACCGCGATCAGGTCGGTGCCGCTTTCGAGATCGCCCAAGGCTGCACCGAACAGGCTCTTGATGCGTTCGGCGGCGGAAACCGGCGCAGCCAGCCCGCGGGCGATGTCCGAGGTCACGGCATAGCCGCCCAGGGGCACCACGTCGGCGTAGACCAGATGCCCCTCCATGAACACGGCGATGGAAGTGCAGCCGCCACCCATGTCGATCACGATGGCGCCGATCTGTTTCTCGTCTTCGCTCAAGGTGGCCAGGCCCGAGGCATAGGCCGAGAACAAGGTGCCCACCACATTGAGGTGGCAGCGTTCCACTGCCAGCTTGAGATTCTGGAGCGGCGACGGCTTCACCGCCACCGCGTGCATGGCCACGCCGATGCGTTGGCAGAACATGCCGGAGGGATTTCTCACCCCCCGCGCCTCGTCCACCACATAGGCGGTGGGCGCGGACTGGATGATCTCATGACCTTCGAGCCGGCAACGGACGCGGCCGTCATTCAGGAGCGCGCGCAGATGCGCGTCGGAAACCAGGGCGCCTTCCAGGCTCATCACCGCGCGGCTGTTGACCGAGACGGGCTGGCCGCAGCTGACCGAAAGCAGCACATTCTGGATGCGGGCGTCGGCATGGTTTTCCGCCGCCGCCACGCAATCGCGGATGGATTCTTCCGCCAGCTCCAGGCTGGTGATGGTGCCGGCGCGGATGCCGGCGCTTTCCCGCAAGGCGCTGCCCAGGATCTTCAGGCTGCCCTGTTCGGCGCGGCCGATCACGCAGGCGACCTTGGACGAACCCACATCCAGCGCCGCCACCAGGCCGGGCCGGTAGGCGGGAATTTCATTGTTGACGCGCAATCGGATGGTCTCGCCCATACTCACGTTTCCTTGCCGCGTTGAACATCTTTTTTCTCGCCGCCGCGCAATACGAAGAAATACTGATTGGGCGAGCGCAGATCGATCTCGGTGACGTCGCGCTCCAGGATGCCATTGTCGACGATCAGATGCTCCAGCGCACCCAGTTCCTTGCGCCAGCCATTTTCCGGCAACTCCACCACCACGCCATTGTTGAGGATCAGGTTCCAGCGGCGCTGGGAGACATATTCGTAAGCCGCGATACGGCTATCGACGGCGCGATGGGCCATCACCGCCTCCACCATCTCGGCGGCTGCCTGCGGAGCCCCCGCGCCCACAAGCTTGGGCAGGCGGCTGAAATTCTGAACATTCTGGGTGGTGATCACGCTGCCCGAGCGTTCCACCACAGCGATGCCATCCGGCGATTGCCAGAGCGCGAAGGGGCGTTTCTCGACCACATTGACATAGAGCGCGTCAGGATAGCGGCGCACCACATCGGCCGAGGCGATCC
>DATKPL010000053.1:0-2171 GCA_035524155.1 Rhizomicrobium sp. | reverse complement strand
GCGCACAAGAATCTGGTGCAGCAGGCCTACAAGCTCTATGGCTCGCATCATTACGATCATTACGACTTCCTGCTAGGCCTGTCCGCGCATGTGGGTGGCGAGGGGCTGGAACATCACCAGTCCAGCGAGGACGTCACCACGCCCAAGTATTTCACCCAATGGGACAAGACCAGCGCGGGGCGCGACCTGCTCGCCCACGAATATACTCATTCCTGGAACGGCAAATTCCGCCGTCCCGCCGATCTTTGGACGCCCAATTTCAATGTGCCGATGCGCGGCAGCCTGCTCTGGGTCTATGAAGGCCAGACGCAATTCTGGGGCTTTGTGCTGGCGGCGCGCTCGGGCCTCTGGACCAAGCAGCAGGCGCTCGATGCCTTTGCCGATGACGCCGCCTATTACGGCACCTCGCCGGGCCGGGTCTGGCGCGGCGTGAACGACACCACCCTCGATCCCATCATCGCCAGCCGCCGGCCGATCCCGTGGCGCACCTATCAGCGCAGCGAGGATTATTACAGCGAAGGCCTGCTCACCTGGCTCGATGCGGATTCCCTGATCCGCCAGAAGACCAACGGCCGGAAATCCATGGACGATTTCGCCAAGGCCTTCTTCGGCATCCATGACGGCAGCTTCGTCACCGTCACTTATACTTTCGACGATGTGGTGAAGGCGCTGAATTCGGTGATGCCCTATGACTGGGCCGGATTCCTCAACGGCCATATCGGGCTTCATCCCGCCCCGCCCCTGGATGGCATCACCCGCGGCGGTTACCGGCTGGTCTATACCGACAAGCCCTCGGAGCGGGATTCCTCCAGCGACTCGCAGCGCAAGCGCGACAGCTTCGCCTATTCGCTGGGCGTGGTGCTGGACAACAAGGGCAACGTCACCGACGTGACGTGGGGCGGCCCGGCCTTCAAGGCAGGCATGTCATTGGGAACCCAGATCATTGCCGTGAATGGCGACGATTATGATTCCGATGGCCTCAAGGACGCCATTACGTCCTCCAAGGGCAACACGACGCCGATCACGCTCCTGGTCAAGAAGAACGGCGCCTATCGCACCATCGCGGTCCCGTATCACGATGGCTTGCGTTATCCGCATCTGGAACGGATACCCGGAACGCCGGCGTTGCTGGACGCGCTGATCGCGGCGAAATAGATCAGGCGGCTTGGCGTTCGGGCGAAAGGAAGCGCAGCGCCTCGCGCAGCACCTCGATGCCGGCGCCGTCGCGGACTGCGTGTTCGCTCAAGTGGCGGCGGAAAGCACGCGCGCCGGGCTGGCCATGGAACAGGCCCAGCATGTGCCGCGTCATGCTGCTCAGCTTCACGCCGTCTTTCAGCTTGCGTTCCACATAGAGGCAGAACTCCATCAGCGCGGCATCCAGGCTGCGCGGCGCGTCACCGAAGAAACGAGAATCGATCTCGGCCAGCATGGCAGGATTCTGATAAGCAGCGCGGCCCAGCATCACGCCATCCACATGCGCCAGATGACGCTCGCCTTCATCCAACGTCTGGATGCCGCCATTGATGATGATGGTGAGTCCCGGATTCTCGCGCTTGATCCGATAGACCAGGTCGTAATCCAGCGGCGGCACTTCGCGGTTCTCTTTGGGCGAAAGCCCCTTGAGCCAGGCCTTGCGCGCATGCACCGCGAAGCAAGTGACGCCTGCATCCGCGCAACACGCGATCAAGCCGCGCAGCGCCGCTTCGGGATCCTGATCGTCCACGCCGATGCGGCATTTGACCGTGACCGGAAGGGCGACGGCCTGGCGCATCGCCGCCATGCAGTCCGCCACCAGCTCCGGTTCCTTCATCAGGCAGGCGCCGAAGCGGCCTGATTGCACCCGGTCGGAGGGGCAACCGACATTCAGGTTGATTTCGTCATAACCGAAATCCTCGGCGATGCGCGCGGCTTCGGCCAGCGCCCGCGGCTCGGAACCGCCCAATTGCAAGGCGACGGGATGCTCGCAGGCTTCGAAGCCCAGAAGCCGCCGGCGGTCGCCGTTGAGGATCGCGTCCGCCGTCACCATCTCGGTATAGAGCAGCGCACGCCGCGTCAGCGACCGGTGCAACACCCGGCAATGGGTATCGGTCCAGTCCATCATAGGTGCAACGGCGAAGATATGTCGTTGATTCTGCTGCATTATTCCGATATCATCCAAAGACTTAGACCGC
>DATKPL010000052.1:0-2137 GCA_035524155.1 Rhizomicrobium sp. | reverse complement strand
CACGAGGTGGTGATCCTGGAAAAGAATGCCCGCATCGGGGAAGAAACCAGCGCCCGCAACAGCGAAGTGATCCATGCCGGGATTTATTATCCCACCCATTCGCTGAAAGCGCGGCTGTGCGTCGAAGGTCGCGATCTTCTTTATGCCTTCTGCGAAAGCCGCAAGGTCGGCCACAAGAAACTGGGCAAGCTGATCGTGGCGACTCACAAAGGACAGGACCAGCGGCTGGAGCGAATTCTCGACCAGGCGAACGACAATGGCGTCGATGACCTGAGGCGCATGAGCGGCAAGGAGATCGAGGCTTTGGAGCCGGAACTTTACGCGCATCAGGCCCTGCTCTCGCCCTCCACCGGCATCATCGACAGCCATGAATATATGTTGGCGCTTTTGGGTGACGCGGAAGCGGCAGGCGCAGCACTCGCGCGCAATGCCGAAGTCACGGCAATCGCCAAAGTCCCTACGGGATTCAGACTCACCGTGCGCAACGCGGCCGAGACGATGACGCTTGAGACGCCCGTCCTGATTAACAGCGCCGGATTGTGGGCGTCAAAGGTGGCGGGCATGATCGATGCGCTCGACCCGCGCTTTGTTCCGTCCATGGCCTTCGCCAAGGGCAGCTATGTCATCCTGGCGGTCCGCAATCCGTTCCGGCATCTAATCTATCCGCTGCCCATCCCGGGCGGCCTGGGCGTGCATCTCACCCTGGACCTGTCGGGCGCCGCCCGCTTCGGTCCCGACGTCGAGTGGCTGTCGATCCAAGACCCGGCGGCGATCGACTATGCCGTGCCCGCGAATCTCCCGGACCTGTTTGCGCCGACCATTGCCGGCTATTGGCCCAAAGTGACCGCCGCGATGCTGGCGCCGGGCTATTCCGGCGTGCGGCCCAAGGCCGGGGGCCGGCAAAATCCCGATGCCGATTTCCGCATCGAAGGCCCGGCAACGCATGGCGTTGAGGGATTGGTCAATCTTTTGGGGATCGACAGTCCCGGCCTTACAGCCTCGCTCGCCATCGCAGAGCATGTGAAAGACATGGTGGCGCATGCTTGAGAAGCTGGGGTTGGGCACGGTCCAGTTCGGCCAGGCCTATGGCGTCTCCAATCAACGCGGCCAAGTGCCCAAGGACGAGGCCGCCGCCATTCTGAGCCGCGCCGCGAACGCTGGAATAGGCTTGCTCGACACCGCCGCAAATTACGGCGAGGCGGAAGCCGTTCTTGCCGCGCTGAACACATCGCGGTTCCGCATTGTCACTAAGACCATCAATCTCTCGTATGGGTTGGATCGCGTGATCGCACGCGCACGCCAATCGGCCCAAACCATTCGGGCCGACACGCTCCTTGTGCACGCGGTAGCTGATCTTAAGGGCGCGGAAGGCAGGGCGCTTTGGGCCGCGCTTCGGCAACTCAAGAACGAAGGGGTTTTTCGCAAGATCGGCATTTCCGCTTATGTGGCGGATGACCCGGTAGCGCTGGCACAGCGTTTTCATCCGGACGTGATGCAGTTGCCCTTCAGCTTGCTCGACCAGCGCCTTCTCGCGAACGGCGCCCTGGCGCAGCTGCGCGATCTGGGCGTTGAAGTGCATGCGCGGTCGCTGTTCCTGCAAGGACTGCTCTTCATGGAGAATTTGCCGGCGAAATTGCGGTCCGCTACACCACATCTCGCGCATATTCGCGAAGTCCTCCAAAAAGCCGACCTCCCGCCTTTGTCCGCGGCGCTGGGCTTTGTCCTGGCCCAGCCTGAGATCGCATTCGGCCTGGTCGGTGTGACATCGGAAAAAGAACTGGACGAAATTATCGCCGCCGTGCGCCAACCGCTGCCCACGCTGGATTGGGCCTCGTTCGCGCTTCACGACGAATTGGTGCTTACCCCGTCGCTCTGGTGAGCACATCTACCACGCGGCGGACATCACCGGCCGTCATGGCGGGGAACATCGGCAAGGTGAGTATCCGGCGCGCAGCGTCTTCGGCCTTTGGGCAGAGACCAGGCTTGTAGCCCAGCTTGGCATAGTGGGAGTGCAGATAGACCGGGGCATAATGGACATTGGCGCCGATACCCTCGGCCCTAAGTTGGGCAAAGACGCGGTCGCGATCGATGCCATCGGCCAGCCGCACCACATAAAGATGATAGGCGTGGGTGCGGT
>DATKPL010000051.1:0-2912 GCA_035524155.1 Rhizomicrobium sp. | reverse complement strand
TGCCCCGCCAATATTTATCGGCGGTGCGCGAAGTTTCCTCGAATTTGCCTTTGGGAAACCACGCGGCGGCATTTTTGGTGGCGGCCGCATACAATTTCGGCAGAGAGACATCCATCACGCGCGTGACGCTGACCGAGAATTCGCCATCGCATTTCTGGTTCATGGCGCGCAGGCCCCGGGCGCGCTCGTAACTCACCGCCACCATCTGGCCGTACCAGCGTCCCGATCCCATCTCGCGCGCCTTTGCCACGATGGCCTTGTGATCGAGCTTGGCCGCGCCCGCCTTGTCCAGCGCCGCAAACCATGCCATCCAATCCTTGCCGGTGGCGGCCTTGATGGCCGCGCCGGTCATCATGGTCTTGCTGTTGGATTTGCTCGCTTGTTTCGCGTCCGCCATGTCATACTCTCACGGGCTTGGGCGGCCAGCTTAGTGGAAGCGGTCGCAAAGAGGAACGTATGAGCGACGTGATCGTCCCGGTTCCGGAGGAATGGAAGAAGCGCGCTTACATCAATGCGCGCGACTATGCCGCCCTCTATGCCGAATCGATCAAGGACCCCGACGGTTTCTGGAAGAAGCAAGCGGCGCGGCTGGACTGGATCAAGCCGTTTACGAAAGTGAGCGACATCTCCTGGGACCCGGAGAAGCTGCACATCAAATGGTTCGAGGATGGCGTGCTCAACGTGGCCGCCAATTGCATCGACCGGCATCTGGCGCGGCGCGGCAACCAGACCGCGATCATCTGGGAGGGCGACGATCCCAAGGATTCCCGGCACATCACCTATCGCCAGTTGCATGACGAAGTCTGCCGCTTCGCCAACGTACTGAAAGCGCGCGGCGTCAAGAAGGGTGACCGCGTCACCATCTATCTGCCCATGATCCCCGAAGCGGCCTACGCCATGCTGGCTTGTGCGCGCATCGGCGCCATCCATTCGGTGGTGTTCGGCGGCTTCTCGCCTGACAGCCTGGCTGGGCGCATCATCGATTGCGACAGCCGCATCGTGATCACCGCCGATGAAGGCTTGCGTGCCGGCAAGCCGGTGCCGCTCAAGGGCAACACCGACGAAGCGCTCAAGAAAGCATCCGGTGTCAAAGATGTGATCGTGGTGTGCCGTACCGGCCATCCCGTGGCGATGGTCGAAGGGCGCGACCGCTGGTACCACGATGAGGCGGCCAAGGTTTCGGCATCCTGCCCGGCCGAGCCGATGGGCGCGGAAGACCCACTCTTCATTCTTTACACCTCGGGCTCGACGGGAAAACCCAAGGGCGTGCTGCACACCTCGGGCGGTTATTTGCTGTACGCCGCCCTCACCCATCACGACGTGTTCGATTATCACGATGGCGACGTCTATTGGTGCACGGCCGATGTGGGTTGGGTGACGGGCCACAGCTATATCGTCTATGGGCCGCTGGCGAACGGCGCCACCACTCTGATGTTCGAAGGCGTGCCCAACTATCCGACCACGTCGCGTTTCTGGGACGTGATCGACAAGCACAAGGTGAACATTTTCTACACCGCCCCCACCGCCATCCGCGCCTTGATGCGCGAAGGCGAAGAGCCGGTGGAAAAGACCAGCCGTGCTTCGCTGCGCCTTCTGGGCAGCGTGGGCGAGCCGATCAATCCGGAAGCCTGGCTTTGGTATCACCGCGTGGTGGGCGGCGGGCGCTGCCCCATCGTCGATACCTGGTGGCAGACCGAAACAGGCGGCATCTTGATTTCGCCGCTGCCCGGCGCCACCGAACTCAAGCCCGGTTCTGCGACGCGACCCTTGTTCGGCATCGTGCCGGAGATCGTGGACATTCACGGCAAGGTGCTGGAAGGGGCCGCCACCGGCAATCTCTGCATCGCGCAAAGCTGGCCCGGCCAGATGCGCACCGTCTATGGCGACCATAAGCGTTTCGTGGACACGTATTTCACGCATTATCGCGGCAAATATTTCACCGGCGATGGCTGCCGCCGCGACAAGGACGGCTATTACTGGATCACTGGCCGCGTGGACGATGTGATCAATGTCTCAGGCCACCGGTTGGGCACCGCCGAAGTGGAAAGCGCGCTGGTCGGCAACACCAAGGTGGCGGAAGCCGCGGTGGTGGCCTATCCGCATGAGATCAAAGGCCAGGGCCTTTATGCCTTCGTGACTTTGAAGTCCGGCATTCAACCCGGCGATGCGCTGGCGGAAGAACTGAAGAAATTCGTGGGCCAGGAGATCGGCCCCATCGCCAAGCCCGATGTGATCCAGTTCGCGCCCGGCCTGCCCAAGACGCGGTCCGGCAAGATCATGCGCCGCATCCTGCGCAAGATCGCCGAAGGCGACACTAAGAGCCTGGGCGACACTTCGACCCTCGCCGATCCGTCCGTGGTGGATGATCTGGTGAAGAACGCGAAGACCTGATGTTTGTTTTTTTCTGGATGCTGGCGTCGATGGGCGTGGCGTATGCCGCCAAACTCACCATGCGCCACCCTTTCTGGTGGTTCATGGTTTCGGTGATCCTGTCGCCGCTGGTGGGCAGCGTGCTGCTTTGGGCCATGAACCGCTGGGGTATCAGGTTGATCCGCCCGACATGAGGGCGGCGTAGCCGTCCATCGCCATGGCGAGGTCGATATCCTTTTGCGTCACCCCGCCCGCATCATGGGTCGCGAGCGTCACATCCAGCCTGTTGTAGACATTGAACCATTCGGGATGATGATCCATCTCGGCTGCTTTCAGCGCCACCCGCGTCATGAAGGCGAAAGCGGCATCGAAATCGACGAACTGGTATTTGCGGGTGATGGCCTCGCGCTTGTCGGCCAGTTTCCAGTCCGGCAAGCGCTTGAGCGCCGTCTTGAGGTCGTCAATCGGCAATTTGGTCATGGGCGACCTCCAAAGGATATTCGCGCTCAATCGTATATACGCTGCCGTCGCTGGTGAGGCGG
>DATKPL010000050.1:0-3453 GCA_035524155.1 Rhizomicrobium sp. | reverse complement strand
GGCGACGGCATGGAAGGCGAGGACATCACCGCCAACCTCAGGACCATTTCCGACATTCCGCTGCGCCTGAAAGGCAAGCCGCCCGCCATCCTCGAAGTGCGCGGCGAGGTCTATATGACCCACAAGGCATTCGAGGCGCTGAACAGGCGCCAGGAAAAGGACGGCAAGCCCACCTACGCCAATCCCCGCAACTCGGCCGCCGGTTCGGTGCGCCAGCTCGATCCCGCCATCACCGCCAGCCGCACCTTGAATTTCTTCGCCTATACATGGGGTGAGATCAGCGAGTTTCCCGCCAAGACCCAATCGGGGATGCTGGAGAAATTCCGCGACTATGGTTTTGTGGTCAATCCGCTGATCAGGCGCTGCGAGACTCTGGAACAGATTCTGGATTTCTATCGCGATATCGAGACCCGCCGCGCCCGGCTGGGCTATGACATCGACGGCGTGGTTTACAAGGTGGACCGGCTGGATTTGCAGGAGCGGCTGGGTTTCGTCTCGCGCAGCCCGCGCTGGGCGATCGCCCACAAATTCCCCGCCGAACAGGCCGAGACGGTGCTGGAAGACATTGAAATCCAGGTGGGCCGAACGGGGAAACTTGCGCCGGTGGCCCGGTTGAAGCCGGTCACGGTGGGCGGCGTGGTGGTGCGCAACGCCACCCTGCACAACGAAGACGAGATCACGCGCCTGGATGCCCGCGTCGGCGATACGGTGGTGATCCAGCGCGCGGGCGACGTGATCCCGCAGATCGTCAAGGTGCTGACGGACAAGCGGCCCAGGAGCGCCAAGCCCTACAAATTTCCCACCGTCTGCCCGGTCTGCGGCAGCCATGCGGTGCGGGAAGTGGACGAGAAAACCGGCAAGGTCGATGTGGACCGGCGCTGCACCGGCGGGTTGATCTGCGACGCCCAGACGGTGGAGCGACTCAAATATTTCGTGGCCCGCGATGGTTTCGATATTGAGGGCCTCGGCGGCACCATGATCGAGCTGTTTCATGAGAAAGGCCTGTTGAAAGAACCGACCGATATTTTCGCGCTGACGGAAAAGCCTGAAAAAGTCGCCAAGGCGCTGGCCGAGCATCGCGCGCAATTGTCCGAAGAACGGCGCGCTGCTGAAGGTAAGGATCCGGTTAAATCCAAAACCAAAAAGGATGAAGGCGAAGGCAAGCTGGTCGACAATCTGATGGCGGCGATCGAACGCCGCCGGACGATTTCGCTGGACCGTCTGATCAATGCGCTGGGCATCCGCCATGTGGGCGAGACCACGGCGCGGCTGATCGCCCGGCATTACCGCACCATCGACGCCTTCATCGAAGGCATGAAGGCGCCCAATGCGCGCGAGGAGCTGGAAAGCCTGGAAGGCATCGGCGGGGTGGTGGCCGAGGCGATCGGCGATTTCTTCGCCGAAAAGCACAATGTGAAGGCACTGGACCGGCTGCTGAAATGGCTGGACGTCACGCCGATGGCGGCAGCGGCCAAGAACTCGCCGGTGTCGGGCAAGACGGTGGTGTTCACCGGCACCCTGGAAAAGATGACCCGCCAGGAGGCCAAGGCGCGGGCGGAATCGCTGGGCGCGAAAGTGTCTGGCTCGGTCTCGGCCAAGACCGACATCGTGGTGGCCGGTCCCGGCGCGGGCTCCAAGCTCAAGGACGCACAGAAGCACGGCGTCGCGATCATGGACGAGGATGCCTGGCTCAAACTGATCGGCAAGTGAGCGTTGACAGGCGTGTGGGTCGCGGCATTCACTTGTTCCGCAACATCGCCGCGGGGGCTGACCATGCCGGGGAAACGCATTGCGTTGATGCTGGGCGCCGCGCTCGGCCTCGTCCTCTCGCCCGCAGTTGCCATGCCGGCGGCCCAGGTCACGGGCCCGATCGCCGCCCCCGATATCCCGGGCATGCCCAGCCACAATTACATCTTCTTCGCTTCGAACCATGACCTGGCAAGCCACGGCTACATCGAGGAGGAATATTTTGTGCGGGGCACCGCCGATGGCTATCGGATTTCAGATCCGTTGAAGGACGGCGTCGCCAACGGAAGTCCGGCCGCGTACTACACTCGTGTGGTGGTGCGGCGGCCGGCCGATCCCAAACGGTTCAACGGCACGGCGGTGGTGGAATGGGACAATGTCACCAACGAGTTCGATGCCGAGAATGTATGGTTCTTCGACTGGGAACATCTTATGCGGGCCGGCTATGTCTGGATCGGCGTGTCGCCGCAGACCGTGGGCGTGGCCGCGTTGAAGAAATGGAGCCCCGCACGTTATGGCGCGTTCGATGTCGGCAAGGTGGTGGCCGGCACGGGTGGGAGCGGCGGCCTGGACGCCGACGCGGAATCCTATGACATCTTCAGCCAGGTCGGCGAGGTCATCAAGCATCCCGGTGCCATCGACATGCTGCACGGCCTGAAGCCGAAGGTGGTGCTGGCGACCGGCGAATCCCAATCGGCCAGCCGGTTGGCGACATACGCCAATTCCATCCAGAACGGCGCCAGGGTCTATGACGGCTTCCTGCTTCTTTCAGCCGTCGGACGGCGCATGCGCGACGACCTGACTGTGCCCGTATTCAAGATCAATACCGAGTATGACGTGGTTTCGGGCGATGCCCTGGTAAGGCAGCCCGACACTGCCCGCTTTCGCAGCTGGGACGTAGCCGGCTCGTCGCATGTGGATCAGCATCTGCGCGCCAGCCGCGAGGCGCTGGAGTTGCGCGACAATGGTGTATCCCTGGAGGCCAGGATGGCGCCGTTGTGCGCGGTGCCTGCCATTGGCACGCGCGTGCCCACCGGTTATGTCGTGGCTTCCGCCTTCGACAAGTTGGCGATCTGGGCAGCGGGGGGCAAGGCGCCGCCATCCGCTCCGCACCTCGACATAACGCAAGTCAATCCCAGGCCCGAGCCGTCGGTTGTGGCCCGCAACAGCGAAGGTCTGGCAAAGGGTGGCATCCAGCTTTCGGAGATTGCCGTGCCCACACAAATCAATATCGGGTTGGGGCGGCCTGCCGATCCCGAGAGCGCCAAAGCCGGAGGCGAAGCGATCGGCGCAGGTGCCTGCGTCCGCTGGGGTTCTTCGCTGGACATGTCGGTGGATCACCTTAACGCGCTTTATCCCAGCCATGGCGATTATCTCGCCAAGGTGAGAAAAGCGGTCGCGGCGAATTTGAAGGATGGCTACATCCTGCCGGAGGACGCAGCCGTCACGTTGCGTGAGGCGGTGGAATCGCGCGTCGGCAGATAAAACGGGGCTAGATCGCCCGTGTCGCCCGTTCCAGCCAGGCGCCGGTTTCCTCGTCCACCAGCGGCCGCAAGGTCTCGAACACGCGGGCATGGTAGGCATTGAGCCAAAGCCGTTCGCCACCGGTGAGAAGGCTGGGCTCGACCAGATTGATATCGATGGGCGCAAGCGTGATGGTCTCGAAGCTCATCATCGGCCGTTCGCCGCCCGGCACAGGCTTGGGTT
>DATKPL010000049.1:0-3752 GCA_035524155.1 Rhizomicrobium sp. | reverse complement strand
TGCTCGGCGGCGGGAATCTCTTTGTTGCGCCGCACGTCGTAGAACTCGCGGTACCAGCCCATCTCCGCCCGTTCGTCCATCAGCGGCGCGCCCCACCAGGGACCGGGCGGCGAAGTGAGATCGGGCTGCATATGCGTCCAGCCGTGACTTTCGATCTCCAGCACGCCCGCGGCCACGCCCTCGTCAAGGCCTTTCTTGGTCGAGACATAGTCTTGACGGGTGCCGAAACCGTCGGTGAATTGCTGATGCCAGGTCGGCACGATCTTGTGCTGCGCATCATCGACGAAGCCCGGCACGATATTGAGCGACAGGATCGCGTGATGCGCCTTCAAAGGTTCGATGATCGAATGGCGGATCTGGTCGGCGCTCAGTTCGGGATAATGCCAATGCTCCAGCCAGGAATTCTGGGCGTTGCCCATGTCATCCATGGTGAGGACGATGGTCTTGGTCCATGATTTGGTGAGCGAATATCCGATCGCCTCGGTCACTGCCCGGCGAAGCGCAGTGCGCAGCGGCTGATACAGCAGCATCTGGTCGGGATCCCCGCCAATCCAAATGGCGCGGGTGTTGGGATCGACCTCGCGTTCGGTGATTGCCGCCATCCCGCCTGCGTCGGCCAGCATCTTGGCGCCGGCCACATCAACCTGCACGCGTTTCATCGCGATGATATCGGGACCTTGCAGGCGCAGGTCCGGCTCCAGCCCGCGCAGCACAAAGGAATCGCCCTTGGCCATCTGATGGGCGCTGTTCATGTATTCGCCTTTGAGCTTGATGCCCAACAGGCTCTGGATCGCGGGCTGGTGCACACGGTCGCCAAATGCGATCAGCGAGATGTGCAGCTTCTCGACCGCATCAGTCACCAGCGCCTGGTCCGCCGGCGAGACGTCGCCCGGAACGTCCCACAGGATGGCGCCATAGCGCGCATGTCCGGCGTAGTCGGCGAAATGACTGGGGTCCATCAAGGTCTGGTCCAGCCGCAGGATGTCGAACGGAATGCCCCAGGATTTGAACATGGTCACCAGGGTCTGGAATTCCCCGCCGCCGCTCACCAGGAAACTGCGCGGATCCTTCCATTGATCCGAGATCACGATCAGCACGCGATAGGGCTTCAGCTGCTCGGCCGCATGCAGCGGAAGTGCCATGGTCAAGAGAAAAATGCCCGCGAGAAACTTCTTGAACATCACGCGCCCCCGCCCGTTACGGGGCAGAGCATATCGCGGATGGAGCCGCCTTCGCTATCCCGCCACGTTCAGCACATTGTTGGCCCGGTCCTTGTCCGGGATTACATGATCGGGGTCCAAGGTGACCGACACGACCGGCTCGGTGCTGTTCAGGCGTATCTGCGCTTCGGTCTTCTGGATCCAGGTTTCCGCCGGCAATGTCACGCGTTGGTGCGCGCCACTCTTGAACCTCACATCCAGCACCGCCGGCATCACCAGGCGGTCCAGGTTGGCGACGGTGACGACCGCGCCCTTGCTCCAGCCGCCTTCCGCGGGTTCGGCTTTTTCGACCGCCATGTCCAGGGTCCAATTGTGGAAGTACCAGCCGCGCCAGAACCAGGACAAGTCTTCGCCGCCGCTGCTGTCCATGGCGCGGAAGAAATCGGACGGCGAAGGATGCTTGAACGACCAGTCGGCGATGTATTTGCGGAAGGCCCAGTCGAAACGGTCTGGCCCCAATATCTGTTCGCGCAGCAACACCAGGCCCAGTGCCGATTTGAAATAAGTGAGGGGGTGGCGGTATTTCTCGCTTACCTGGTCGGCGCGGGTCAAAAGGATGGGTGCGTTGGGATCTTCCAGCAGCGGAATGATCTCTTCGACCGGGTTGCCTTTCTTGGGCGCATATTCGCCGTCGCGCTTGGGGCCGAATTCCTTGAAATCATCGGACTCGTAAACGTCGATGAAGGTGTTGAAGCCTTCGTCCATCCATTGATCGCGCCGTTCGTTGGAACCGACCATCATGGGAAACCAGGTGTGGCCGATCTCGTGCGCGGTGATCCAGAACAGCTGGGGGCCGTGATCCTTGTAGCTGTCGAAGGCGACCGACGGATATTCCATGCCGTCGATCGGGCCCCCCAGGCTGGACGCGACCGGCCAAGGATAGACCGCCCAGCGGCGCGAGAAATTCTCCACCGCATGCTTCAGATATTCGGTGGAACGGCTCCAGCCGCCGGGCACGTCGCCTTCCACAGGATAGACCGATTGCGCCAGCCCGGTCTTTCCGCCCGGCAGATTCATGCGCGCGGCATCCCATATGAAGGCCTTGCTGGCGCTGAAGGCGACGTCGCGCGTATTCGACATGTGGAAGCGCCAGGTCAGCATGCCGCTTTGCTTTGGGCGGCTGGCGGGATCGTTGATCTCTTGCGCCGTGCGGATCATCACCGTCTTGTCGCTGGTCCGCGCCTGCGCCATGCGCGCCTTTTCCGTCGCGGTCAGAACCTCATCCGGATTGGTCAATTCGCCCGAACCGGCCACAAGCATGTCCCACGGCACGGTGACGGCATAATCCACATCCCCATACTCAAGGTAAAATTCCGACTGCAGGTAAGGCAACGTGTCCCAGCCGCGCATGTCGTCGAATACCGCCATGCGCGGATACCATTGCGCCAGGTCGAAGATCTCGCCGTTCTTGGTGGGCGTGTGACCGGTCCGCCCGCTTGAGCCCGCTGGCACGGTGTAATGATAGCGGATGTGCAGTTTGACCTGGCCGCCATGGGCCTTGAGCGTTTCCGGCAGGCGGACCTGCATGCGGGTGTCGGACACCACATAATCGGCTTTGCGCGCTTGCGAGCCCTCGCCGATTTCCACCGCATCCAGCACATATCCGTCGGTCGTCTGGGCGACGGCGCGGCGGCGGCCCGCACCGGCGGCAAAGCGCGAGCGCGCGTCCTTCTTGTAGGTGTTCTCGTCCAGCTGCACCCAAAGCGCATCCAGCGCCGAGGGACTGTTGTTGGTGTAGGTAATGGTCTCGTCACCGCTGAGATTGGCGCTGGCCGGGTCCAGGGTGGCCGCGATTCTGTAGTCGGCGCGGTTCTGCCAATAGGCCGGGCCCGGCGTGCCGTCGCCAGAGCGATAGGCATTGACCGGTGTCGGCAAGGTCAGCGGCGCAAATGTCTCACGCGGATCGTAAACGCCGCGCGTGGGCGCAGGGGCGGGCTTTTCGCTGGCGGGCTGCTTGCAGGCCGCCAGCACCAGAAGCGGCACGACGGCGCTTATGAAAAGAGTCCGCATGTTCGCCATGGCCCACACCCCGATATTCGCCCGGCAAAGGTGTGGCATTTTTCGCCGCCGCGCGGAAGCCGGCGGGCGTGGGATCCGGTCTAGTGTTTCGCCGCCATGTCCTTGTCGCGCGCGGCGCGGAATTCGCTGTCCTTGTAATAGTTGGGCCAGAAATCGCTGTTGGCCAGGTCCTTGCCGGCCACGTAATAGGCCTGCATGTCTTCCACCGGGCCCGAGAGATCCCAGTCGGCGCGCCATTCGTCGCTGGGCTGGTGATAGCGGTTGTCGTTGTAGTCATCGACCAGTTTCTGGCCGGCCGCTTTGCCGCCCACCAGCAGGTCACGGCCGCCGTCGGGGCTGATCGCGGGAATACCCAGCTTGGCCAGGCTGAAATGGTCGGAGCGATAGAATCCGCCCTTCTCCGGTTCGGCATCGGGCGCAAGCGTGCGGCCCTGGGTGGCGAGCGCCTTCTTCAACACGTCTTCCATTTGCGACTGACCGGTTCCTGATGCCTCGACGTCGTGAGAGCGCGGG
>DATKPL010000048.1:0-2563 GCA_035524155.1 Rhizomicrobium sp. | reverse complement strand
CCGAATTCGGACAGGCAGGCGCCCGAAACCAGCCCCACATAGCCTGTCCCGATCATCGCGATGCGCATGCCAAAACTCCGAAATGTGCGCCCGTTCTGGCCCGAAAGGCGTTTGCATTCAAGGGCCATGCCTCTTGGCCCGGAGCAAATATTCGGTTCAGTTTAGGGCCATGATTAATATCCGCGATCTGGTGTTTGAATATCCCAACGCCCGCGCGTTGGACGGCGTCAGCTTCGACGTCGCGCCAAAGGCGATCACGGCGCTGGTGGGTCCGAACGGCGCGGGCAAGACCACGCTGCTTCGCCTCATGGCAGCGCTGGAGACGCCTTACTCTGGGTCCATCACCATCGACGGGTTGGACACACGCGGACAGCCCAGAGAGGTGCATCGGCATCTGGGTTATCTGCCCGATTTTTTTGGTCTCTATGACGGTCTTTCGGTGCGGCGCTGCCTGACCTTTGCCGCCAAGGCCCATGATTTGCCGCCCGGGGAGGTGGAAGGGGCCGTGACGGATGCGGCGCAAAGCGTGGGCCTTTCGAACCGGCTGGATCATCTTGCCGGGGCGCTATCACGGGGCCTGCGCCAACGCCTTGCCATCGCCCAGGCGCTGGTGCATCGGCCGAAGATTCTGCTGTTGGATGAGCCGGCCGCAGGGCTTGATCCGGCAGCACGTCGCGACTTGTCTCGGCTGCTTCTTGCTTTGCGTGACAAGGGTATGACCCTGGTGGTCTCGTCACATATCCTTGCCGAGCTCGAGGATTATTCCGACCATATGGTGATCATTGATCATGGTCATGTCGCAGGGGGCGCGGCTTTCAAGGGCGCGCAGCTTTACATCGCGCTCGCGGTGCCCGATGTGCGGCTGTCGGATTTCCTGGCGCGCCAGGAGAGGGTTGAAATTCTCCAGGCCGATTCATCGCAGGCGCGGGTAATCTGCAGAGGCGGCGCCGAACGGCGGGCATCGTTGCTCCAGGCCATGATCGATGCTGGATTTGCGGTGAGCGATTTCGGCGAGGATCGTCACGCACTGGAGGAACTCTACTTCTCGCAGCTGGGCCGGGAGGCGCGAAATTGAATCCCGAATTGCAGCGCAATCTCTGGCTCGAACTCACGCCGGCACGGCTTCTGCTGATGACGGGCTTCGTGCTGTTCCTGATCGCGATATTTTCCGCCGCGCCGCCGGGCTTTCCCTCTTCGGGCGCGGTCGCCACCGCGCTTTATTATTTTCTGGTGATCGTTTGGGGCACGCGCAGCGCCGGGTTGAGCGTAATTGCCGAGATTCGCGAACGCACCTGGGATTCGCAGAAACTCAGCGCGATCCCGCCTTTCACCCTGATGTGGGGCAAGCTGTTCGGCGCAACCAGTTTCGTCTGGTTTGGCGGTCTTTTGTGCCTTCCCTTTATCGCCTATCCGGTTTGGCGCGGCGCGGGATTGCAGCCTGCGGCCAACGAACTTGCCGTGTTGATACTGCAGGGTGTGCTGGCGCAAAGCGTGAGCTTTCTCACCAGCCTTACCCTGATCCGCCGTCAGCACAATTATTGGCGTCTCGATGCATTTCTTTGTCAGGTGATGGGAATTGTCGCGGCATTCAGCCTTTATGGACTGACCGATCTCATTTCCATCGGCTCGCATGTGCAGGCCGCGCCCTTCTCCTGGTGGGGCCTTGCAGTCGAACCGCGTCGATTCCAATTTTTCTCTCTGTTGATTTTCACCGGTTGGGCGCTGGTGGGATGCACGCGCGCCATGCGGCTGGAGCTGCGGCTTGTCAATGGACCTTTCATCTGGCTCGCCTTTCTGGCCTTCCTGGTGCTTTATGAGGCGGGATTCGAGTCCTGGTTCGCCTTGAATGGCGGGATGCGCGCGTCCCATGCCATCGTCACGCCGCTTGCCATCTCCGACCTTGCGTTGGCTTTTTCCGCCTATGGCATGGTGTTTCTCGAACCCAAGGACCCCGTGCATATCCGCTGGTTGATCGGGACGCTGCGATCGGGGCGGACCGGAAGCGCATTCATGGCGCTCGATTGCTGGATGTTGTCCTTCGGCGCCACGATTTTCTGCACCCTGGTGCTTGTCTTCGCGTTGTGGCGCGATCCGGCGCCCATCGCTGGCCAGTCTGCGCCTTCGTTGGTTCTGCCATTGTTGGCGGCGCTGGGATTCTTCAGCCGCGACATCGGTCTTTTTGTGCTGTTGCGCACCTGGTCGCGCGAAAGAGGGGATTTCGCGGCCCTGGCGGCGCTGGCCGTCCTCTATATCGCCTTGCCGCAAATTGCCGGTCCCGCGCGAGGTCTGCTGCTGCCGCAATTGACCGATCCCACCATCGCCCTGACCGCAGCCTGGGCGGAAGCGATTGCCGTATGGGTATGGACCATCGCCCGCATCGAGCGCCGTGCCGGCTGAAATTTACCGCTCCTTAACCGGGTAATCCCGCTATCGCGCGCATTTTTAGTCGTTAAACCGACATTAAGCCTGTTCTGCGGAAATGCGGCCGCAAAAGCAGGACCAGTTCATGACCTCTCGCGCCGCTGCCGCCGTCCGGCGTTCTCCGGAGGAACCCAGGGTTTCG
>DATKPL010000047.1:0-4601 GCA_035524155.1 Rhizomicrobium sp. | reverse complement strand
ATGAACGAGCAGCGGCAAATGGAGTTTGCCGTCATTCCAGGATTCGCCCAATTCTTCTGTCGTGACGGCCACGGGCGAAAAGGCGCTGGCCGGCTTGGACTGGAAGAAGCCGAAACCCTTGGCCAACTCATTCGGAATCAGGTTGCGCAGCGACACGTCGTTTGCCAGCATCACCAGGCGAATGGATTTTTCCGCTTCCGCGGAGGAACAGCCGGGTTCCACATCGCCTGTGATCACCGCGACTTCACCCTCAAAATCGACCCCCCAGGCGTCATCCGCGGTGAAGATGGGATCGCGCGGGCTTAAGAATCCGTCCGAACCACCTTGATACATCAGGGGATCACTCCAGAAGCTTTTGGGCATTTCGGCGCCGCGCGCCTTGCGCACCAGCTCGACATGGACCAGATAGGCCGAGCCGTCGGCCCATTGATAGGCGCGGGGCAGGGGGCTAGCGCAGGCGGCTTCGTCGAAGGCGATGGCGCCATCGGCCCGTCCGTCATTCAGGGCGCGGTAAATGGCCTCCAGATGCGGCCGCACGCGATCCCAATCGTCCAGCGCGGCCTGCAAAGTCGCCGCGATGCCCGTCGCCGGGACCGCGCGCGCGAGATCGCGCGACACCACCACCAGGCGGCCATCGCGGCCGCCTTTCAGCGAGGCCAGCTTCATTTCACTTTCCAGCTGTCGGCATAGGCCTTGTCTTCCGTGGCCTCTGCCGCCGGTGCCATGTCCAACCCATCCCGCGTGTCGATCATCACCGCCACTTCGTCGGTCATGGTCTTGGCGCCTTTGGCGCCCGCGGCGAAGGCTTTGGGATGGGGACCGTGGGTGAAGCCCGAGGGATGGAAGGTCACCATGCCGGGCCGGATATTGTCCCGGCTGAAGAAATCGCCGGCGTGATAGAAGATCACTTCGTCGAAATCGTCATTGGAATGGAAGAAAGGCACCTTCAGCGCGCCGGGATCGCTCTCCAGGGGCCGGGGCACAAAAGTGCAGACGACAAAGCGGTCGGCGACAAAGGTCGAATGCACGCTGGGCGGCAAATGATAGCGATGGCTGGCGACGGGACGGATGTCGCGCCAGTTGAGTTTCACCGGCGCCAGATTGCCTTTCCAACCCACCGCGTCCAGCGGATTGAAGGGATAGCGGATGGTGGAGATCTGGTCGCGGCGTTTCACTTTCACCGACCATTCGCCGTCGCGCTGGGCATGGAAGGCCTCATCCAGGCTGGGCGTCTGAAGCGTGGCGGGATCGAATTGGGCATGGGGACCGAGAAGCCCCCGGTCCGGCAGCTTGAAGCCGCCATTGCGGGCTTCGATCTGATAAGCAGTGGCGGGGACCGAAGGCTCCAGCCGCCACATGGTGCCGCGCGGCAGAAGAATATAGTCGCCGTCGCGATAGGCGAGGTGCCCAAAATCGCAGAAGAGATCGCCCGCGCCTTCGTGAATGAAAAGAAGCAGGTCGCCATCGGCATCACGCACCAGATGCGGCATCGCTTCCTTGACCGACCAGATGGAGACGGCGCAATGGGCATTGGACAGAAGCAGCGCGCTTTCCAGCGGCGCACCTTCGGGCGCCGCGGCTTTGGCGTCGAATGAGCGGGGCCGCAAGGGGCCGCTAAACGACGTCCAGCCGGTCGGCGGATGGCGATGGTAGAGGTGGGTCGCCGGGCCATAGAAGCCGTCACGGCCGATCTCGCGCTCGAATGCGCCTTCGGGCAGATCGGCATGGGCCTGATGCGAAGTTTTGCCCTCGATGCGGGGAAATTCGATCCAGTCGGTCATGATTTCACGTCCTGAAGAGTGCCGCGCCTGATCTGGTCGGCTTCGATGCTTTCGAACAAGGCGCGGAAATTGCCTTCGCCGAAGCCTTCATTGCCTTTGCGCTGGATGATTTCGAAGAAGATCGGACCGATGGCATTCTGGGTGAAGATCTGCAGCAAAAGGCCGGTCTTCTCGTCCCGTTCGCCGTCCATCAGGATGCGGTCGCGCTTCAGCCGCGGTACATCCTCGCCATGGCCTTTGATGCGGTTGTCCAACCGTTCGTAATAGGTGTCGGGCGTATCCTGGAAGGTGACGCCGGTGCCGCGCAATGCCTCCACCGAAGCATAGATATCGTCGGAAGCCAGCGCGATATGCTGGATGCCTTCGCCCTGATAGGCGTGGAGATATTCCTCGATCTGGGATTTGTCGTCGGAGGATTCGTTGATGGGGATCCGGATCTCGCCATCCGGGCTGGTCATGGCGCGGGATTTGAGGCCGGTGAGCTTGCCCTCGATATCGAAATAGCGCACCTCGCGAAAATTGAAGAGGCGCTCATAGAAACCGGCCCATTGGTCCATGTTGCCGCGAAACACGTTGTGGGTGACATGATCGATCCGCGTCAGGCCGGCACCGCGATGGGCGAAACCTGCCGCCGCGTCGGTGGGCACGAAATCCACATCATAGATGGAATGCTCGCCATAGCGGTCCACCAGATAGATCACGCTGCCGCCAATGCCTTCGATGGCAGGAATATTCAGCTCCATCGGCCCCACCACGCCGGCAAAGGGTCTGGCACCCTTGGCCAAGAGCGCCTGGTAGGCCGCGCCGGCATCCTTGACCCGGAACGCCATGGCGCAGGCGCTGGGCCCGTGCTTCTGGGCGAAGCGCGCGCCGTGACTGCCCGGCTCGGCATTGACGATGAAATTGATCTCGCCCTGGCGGTACAAGGTGACCGCCTTGGAGCGATGACGGCCGACCGCGCGAAAGCCCATGCTCTCGAACAAGCGATGAAGCGCGGGGATGTCGGGGCCGGTATACTCCACGAACTCGAAACCATTGGTGCCGATGGGATTGTCCCAGAGTTCCATGGCTTCTCCTTTATCCCTGCGGCGGCTCTTGCCGGGAAGCGCGGAATAGTTTCATATGCAACTAATCTAGCGCTTAAATGGTTTCATTTGCAACTATTCATGCGGGCATGAGATGGCATTGGCTGTGACGGACCGGCCGCCCGGAACGGCGGCGGACTGGACCATCCCCCAGAATTGGGCAAGCTACACTTCAAGCGAACATGCGGTGTGGGACCGGCTCTATGACCGCCAGACCGACATGCTGCGGGACCGTGCCTGTAACGCCTTCCGCCGGGGTGTCGAGCATCTCAGTCTATCGGAAAAAGGCATCCCCAATTTCGACGAATTGTCGGAGCGGCTGTCCAAACGCACCGGTTGGCGGGTGGTCGCCGTGCCGGGCCTGGTGCCCGACGAGGTATTTTTCGAGCATCTCGCCAACCGCCGCTTTGTGGCGGGACGCTTTATCCGCAAGCCCGATCAGCTGGATTACTTGCAAGAGCCCGACGTCTTCCATGACCTGTTCGGCCATGTGCCGCTTTTGTCCGATCCCGTATTTGCCAATTACATGCAGGCCTATGGCGAAGGCGGGTTGAAGGCGTTGCGCCTGGGCGCCCTGGAAAAACTGGCTCGGCTTTACTGGTACACGGTGGAGTTCGGCCTGATCGCCGAATCCAGCGGACTTCGCCTTTACGGCGCGGGCATTCTGTCGAGCTTTGGCGAATCGCGATTCGCACTCGACGATGCCTCTCCCAACCGGCTCAAATTCGATCTGATGCGGGTGATGCGCACCCATTACCGGATCGACGATTATCAGCAGACCTATTTCGTGATCGACAATTTCGACCAGCTTCTGCATCAGACCCGCGACGCCGATTTCACGCCACTCTACCGGGAATTGGAAAAGCTTCCCGATCTGGCGCCCGATGCCGTGATAGCGTCCGACCGGGTCATGAGTCGCGGCAGCCAGCAGCATGCCTATCGTGGCAAATTCCAATAAAGGCGGGGATTGGAGCGCGCTGGACGCTCTCAAATATCGCGACGAGCGGGATGCCATCGCCGCGCTTCTGGCCGATCCGCCTTTGCCGCCAACCGAGCGATCGCAGGTCGAGCAAGCCGCCGCCACGCTAATAAAGACAACGCGGGAGCACGCGCGCCGCCAGGGTGTGGTCCAGAGTTTCCTGCAGGAATTCTCGCTCACCACGCCTGAGGGACTGGCGCTGATGGGCCTGGCGGAAGCCCTGCTACGCACGCCGGATGCGAACACGCAGGATCGGCTGATCGCCGAGAAGATCGCTGCCGCCGACTGGGCTTCGCATCTCGGCCAATCCGACAGCCTTCTGGTCAATGCCTCGACCTGGGGGCTGATGCTCACCGGCAGGCTGATCGATGTGAGCGGGATGAACGATATCATCGGCACCATCCGCAAGCTGGCGGCGCGGGTGGGCGAGCCGATCGTGCGGGCCGCGGTGGCGCAGGCGATGCGCATCATGGGCGAGCAATTCGTGCTGGGCCGCACGATCGAGGCGGCGCTGGCGCGCGCTGCCAAGGATGACGCGATCTGCTCCTTCGACATGCTGGGCGAGGGCGCACGGACCGAGGCCGATGCCGATCGCTACGAAGCGGCCTATGCCCATGCTATTGCCGCCATCGGCAAGGCAGCCAGCGGGCCCGAACATGCCCATGGCATTTCGGTGAAGCTGTCGGCTCTCTCGCCGCGCTATGAAGCGGTGCAGGAAGCCGCGGTATGGACCGGGCTTTATCCCCGGTTGTTACG
>DATKPL010000046.1:0-5904 GCA_035524155.1 Rhizomicrobium sp. | reverse complement strand
GCGTGAGTCACTCATGCGCGATTTCCATCATGCCATCCATCATGCCATGGCGCCTTCGCCAATCCGTCATGCAAATACCCTATGCCCTTCATAAGTGATTCACGGGACGTGATTCAGGGACATGACATGTCCGTGACCACGCGGGAAGGCTTCGAGAATGGCGAACGCGCTTTTGGAACGGGCCGCACACCAGGCATCCCCCGCCAGCCGCAGGGGCGTGCTGGAGCGGCTATTTACTCTTATGTTTCAAGGCTTTGTCTATAACCAGATCTGGGAAGACCCCAGCGTGGACCTGGACGCGCTGAAGCTTGAGCCGCATCATCGGCTGGTTACCATCGCCTCGGGCGGCTGCAACATTCTCAATTACCTCGCCGCCGCGCCGGCCAGGATTTTCGCGGTCGATCTCAACCCGCATCATGTCGCACTCACCAGATTGAAGCTGGCGGCACTCACGCATTTGCCGGATCACGAAAGCTTCTTCCGTTTTTTCGGTCAGGCTTCCGACCCCGCCAATCTCGACCTTTTCGACACGCATGTGCGCGACCGGCTGGATGAAGAGACGCGCGCACATTGGCAGGCCATGTCGGGCGGTCCCAAAAGGCGGCGGCGCATCGAAATGTTCGCGCGCAATCTCTACCGCCACGGGCTTCTGGGCCGCTTCATCGGACTGCTGCATGGCGTGGCCAAGCTGCATGGAAAGAACCTCGAAGAGCTGCTGGACGCGAAGAACGCGGGCGAACAACGCGACCTGTTCAACCAGATCGTCGCGCCTTTGTTCGAAAGCGCGCCGATCAAGCTGATGTCGAAATCGCCCATCTCGCTTTACGCGTTGGGCATTCCGCCGGCGCAATATGACGCGCTGGTCGAATCCGGCGATGCCATTTCGGTGTTGCGCGAACGGGTGGAACGGCTGGCTTGCGACTTTCCCATCCGCGACAATTATTTCGCCTGGCAGGCCTTTGGCCGCGGCTACGACATCCAAAATCGCGAAGCCGTTCCGGATTATCTGAAGGCGCAGAACTATGCGACCTTGAAAGCGCGCGTCCACGCGGTGCGCGTGCATCACGCCTCGCTGCTGGATTTCCTGAAAGAGCAGCCCGCGCAGTCGCTCAACCGCTTCGTGCTTCTGGACGCGCAGGATTGGATGACGCCGGTTCAATTGGCGGAACTGTGGCGCGAGATCGACCGCACCGCCGATTCCCGCGACGCGCGGGTGATCTTCCGCACCGCGGGAGAGGCGAGCCCCTTGCCGCAAAAACTTCCCGCCGACCTTCTGGCGCCCTGGCTTTATCACGAATGGCAGAGCCGGGTGCTTCATGCCCAGGACCGCTCGTCCATCTATGGCGGCTTCCACATCTATGTCCGCCGCCCCCTCTCTTGAGACGCATGCGGGGCTGATGGACCGGGTCTACCGGCCGCAGCGCCATATCTATGACCTCACCCGGAAATATTATCTCCTGGGCCGGGACCGCTTGATCGCCGGTCTCGCGCTCGAACCGGGTTCGAGCCTGATCGAAGTGGGCTGCGGAACAGGCCGCAATCTGATCGCGATTGCCCGGCGCTATCCGCAGGCGCGTCTCTATGGACTGGACGCTTCCCAAGCCATGCTTGAGATCGCGCGGACGAAAATAGGCGCGGCCGGTCTCGAGGACCGGATCGTCCTCAGACAGGGTCTGGCGGAAGAACTCTCGGCGTCCCAGTTCGGACGGGAGAGCTTCGATCATGTACTCTTTTCCTATTGCCTTTCGATGGTGCCGGATTGGCAAGGTGCCCTCTTCGCCGCCGGCAAAACGCTTTCCGAAAGTGGCCACTGGCATGTGGTGGACTTCGCCGATCTGAAGGGGCTGGGTGGCTTTGCGAGAAAGGCTTTGCTGTCTTGGCTGGAGCTGTTCCATGTCACGCCAAGAACAGAATTTCTTGTTTCTTTGGAAAGAGTTAGCCCCAGGATGGGCCAGTTGACCCTGTTGAAAGGCCGCTACGCCTTCATCTTTCGCTCGGCGCCCGGGACGATCTGGAGGGCGCCATCTTAACCCTGTGGCGCGACAACCACAGCTTCCTCATAAAACCTTGAAATCTAGGCGGCAATCCGGGCCAAAGCGGTTGTCCCAGTGGAGACTTTCGGGCGGATCACCGTTATAAGCCGGTATCGAAATTAAAGTCGTCAGGCGGGGGGGAATACTGCCCCGTCGATATTTCAAGCGAGGGTAGAACAATGAAAATTCGCATGTTGGCTTTGGCCGGCGTCGCGGCGGTGGCTCTTAGCGCCCCTGCGCATGCCGGAGACGGTTGGTATCTGGGCCTGGGTGGCGGCTATGACAGCATGAGCAGCATCCACACCACGTCTGCTCTCGCCACTGGAGACATGAACATCAAGACCCAGGCGAGTGCGATCGTCGCGGGCTCTTTCGGCTATGGATGGACGTCCGGCCTCCGTATCGAAGACGAAATTGCCTATGATTCCCATAGCATCAGCGGTTCGTCGGGCTTCGGTGGTTCGGCCAGCGTCGCCAGCGACATGGTCAACCTGGTCTATGACATCCCGATCGGCGATTCTTGGAAGATTTCTCTGGGCGGCGGCCTGGGCGGCGGCAAGAGCCGCGTCAACGTCACCGTTCCCGGCACGGCCTATACCTGGGCGAAGGAATCGCATCTCGCCTTTGAATATCAGGGCATCGCGGGCCTGGCCTATTCGCTCTCGCCCGACGTCGACCTGTTCGTCGATTATCGTTATCGCTCGAACCAGAACAGCGGTAACGATGTCGGCACTTCCTACACGGCGTTCGCGCCCATCAAGGTCGGCGATCTGACCGAGAATGTGGTGATGGTTGGCTTCCGGTGGTTCATGACCCCGCCGCCTCCGCCTCCGCCGCCTCCGCCGCCGCCGCCTCCTCCGCCTCCTCCGCCGCCTCCGCCGCCGCCTCCGCCTCCTCCGCCGCCGGCGAAGACCTACATCGTCTTCTTCGACTTCGATAAGTCGGACCTGACCGCGGAAGCGCAGTCGACCGTGACCCAGGCCGTCGCCGCCGCCAAGACCCTTGGCTCGGTCCGGATCATGGTCACCGGCCACACCGACACGGTGGGTTCGGACCGGTACAATCAGGCGCTGTCAGTACGCCGCGCCCAGTCCGTCAAGGACGAGATGGTCCATCAAGGCCTCTCAGCCGACTCCATCGCGATCGAAGGCAAGTCCTTCCACGATCCGATGGTGCCGACCGGACCGAATGTGCGCGAGCCCAAGAACCGCCGCGCGGTCATCGATCTGGGCGGCTGATAAAGCCTCCATCTGAAGCGAAAGGGCCGGTCGAAAGACCGGCCCTTTTCTTTTGTAGTTACCCCCTCCGGCCTACGCACCCAAGCGGTGCTACGGCCACCTCCCCCATCAGCGCGCTTCGCGCGCACGGGGAGGAAGGCACGACCTAGCTTCGAATACACTGGTTCGTCTTGGTCGAGACTTTCTTCCCCCGCGTGCGAAGCACTGGCGGGGGAAGATGTCCGCCTGCGGGCTTGCCCGCGTTGGCGGACAGACGGGGGCAAAAAATCAGGGCGGAAACAGATTCGGATCGCCTGGCTGGGCCGGCCGAGGCTTGGGCAATACCGCACGCCCGATCGCAACGCCCTGCAAGGCTACGCCCACTTTCACTTCGCAGGCATCGACGGGATTGTTTTCATACACCGGCACGCCGGCGACGAAATCCTCCAGCACCGGCTTGTCGGGCGCCAGCGCCGCGGCGAACACGATGTCCGCGGTCTTGCAGAAATCTGCCGCAGCACCCGGCTTGGTGCGGCGCTGTTCGGCATGGGCAATGGCGCGCGTTTTATAGGAATCGTACGCGGCGTTGCCGCGGGACGAGCCATCAAGCCGCTTGAACATGGAGAGCATCCGGGCGTCAGAGCGGCGCAACTCCTTGTTGAAGACGGTCTGGAAGCGGTTGAAGAGATCGGTTTCATGCTGGCCGCATGCCAGCGCCGCGTCGGTGAGTTCCTGCTGCACGGCCGAAACCTGGATGGCGGAAATTTCCGCCTCCGTGGCGCAAGCCGATCCCCGCGCTTCGGCCAGGTTGGCGCTGACAAAACAAAGCAGCGTGGCGGACGCGCCCGCGCGAAAAATCCTTTTCATCACAAAGTCCCAAAATTCGACGGAAGCCCCGTCCGATGATTTGACATTCGCATCTTTTCAGAAAGATCCGCCCGCCGCAAAAAAATTAGGTTGCAACAAGCTGCATCCATCCGAGTTTCCTGTCGGTAATCTTGCCGAGTTCCGGCCATGCGTCAGGGAAAGGCTCTGATCTTCGCGTTCGTCGCGCTTTTGGGGATGGGAACTTCGGCCAAGGCCGTGCAAGTTCCCTTCCGGGACCAGCTTTCGCTGCAATATCCCGGCGCCCCAAAACCGGTGCGTGAAGAAACGCAAAGTCCTTATGCCATGACCTATACGGACGAAGTCGCCCAAAGCCTGGGGGTGAAGGACGGGCATATGGACGTCTTTTCGACCTCGCCGGTGTCGACCTACATGCCGTCCTTCAGCGCGGGCGTGGACGGAAGCGGCGCCATGCTCCGGCTGAAATGGCACCCGGGCGAATAGACGCCGAAACCGCCGGATTTTGACGTCAGATGGGGTACAAAACCCCGCCTCTTTCATGCCTTGCCGCTTTTTAGTATGTGTCCGCCCGGTTCCCTGGAAGGTTGGACGATGGCCTACAAAGTCGCCGTGGTGGGCGCGACCGGCAATGTCGGGCGCGAAATGCTGTCCGTGCTGGCCGAGCGCCAATTCCCCGTCAGCGAAGTGGTGGCCCTGGCTTCGACCCGGTCGGTGGGCACCGAGGTGTCGTTCGGCGACGGCACCTTGAAGGTCAAGGCGCTGGACTATTTCGACTTCAAGGGCACCGATATCTGCCTGATGTCCGCGGGCGGCAACGTCGCCAAGGAATGGGCGCCCAAGATCGCCGCCCAAGGCACCATCGTGATCGACAATTCCAGCGCCTGGCGCATGGACCGTGAGGTGCCGCTGGTGGTGCCGGAAGTGAACGCCGATGCCCTTGGCGAAATCAAGAAGGGCATCATCGCCAATCCCAATTGCTCGACGGCGCAGCTGGTGGTGGCGTTGAAGCCGCTGCATGACCTCGCCACCATCAAGCGGGCGGTGATCGCCACCTATCAGTCCGTCTCGGGCGCCGGCAAGGATGCGATGGACGAATTGTTCCGCCAGACCCGCGCCGTGTTCGTGGCCGATCCCATCGAGCGGGAGAAATTCACCAAGCAGATCGCCTTCAACGTCATCCCGCACATCGATGTCTTTCTCGATTCCGGCTACACCAAGGAAGAGTGGAAGATGATGGTCGAGACCCAGAAGATCCTCGATCCCGATATTCAGGTGACCGCCACCTGCGTGCGCGTGCCGGTGTTTGTCGGGCACAGCGAAGCGGTCAACTTGGAATTCGAAAAACCCATCACGGCGGAAAAAGCGCGCGCGGCTTTGCGCGAGGCGCCGGGCGTGCTCCTGGTCGACAAGCGAGAGGATGGCGGTTACGCCACGCCCATCGAATGCGCCGGCGAGGATGCAACCTATGTGAGCCGCATCCGCAAGGATCCCACGGTCGAGCATGGCTTGTCGCTCTGGATCGTCTCGGACAATCTGCGCAAGGGCGCAGCCCTCAACGCCGTGCAGATCGCCGAATGCCTGGTCAATCGCAAATTGTTGAGAGCCGCCTGATGCCGAAAGGCTACTGGATCGCGCGAATCGATGTGAGCGATCCCGAGACCTATAAGTCCTATGTCGCCCACGCGACGCCGGCCTATCAGAAATACGGCGCCAGATTCCTGGTCCGCGGCGGCAAATGCGAAGCGGTCGAAGGCCATGGGCGAGGCCGCAACGTGGTCATAGAATTCGGTTCTTACGAACAGGCCATG
>DATKPL010000045.1:0-3715 GCA_035524155.1 Rhizomicrobium sp. | reverse complement strand
TGAGGAGCGGCATGCGGTCGGTCATTCAAATCCTCCAAACCTTTTCTCCATGGGCGGCCTTGAGCCGCCCATCCAGTGCGTGATCAAAGACTGGATGGCCGGCTCTTATCCCCTGCCGCGCTTCGCGCGGCGGGGGCCATGGTGAAATTGGTTGGGTGATGGAAGGCGTCATTGCACTTCCGCAAACCCCCGCGCTTCCAGCGCTTCGGCCACGTCCTCGGGCACGGTGAGGATGGCGCCGGCTTCGGCCATCACCTCGCCCTCGACCGCCACATGCACGCCGGTCGAGACCTTGCCCGCGCCCAGCCTGGTGATGCGGACCTTCACGTCGGAATCGTTCTGTTTCTTGGCCATGATTGCTCCTTTCGAAAAAACGCGCGCCACGCGCCGCGCGGCGGAATGTTGCCCAATATCCGGGCAGAACGGACCCGGGCGGGCCGAAAATCGCCCGCCGGGGTTCTGCTCCGATTGACGGGTTGGCGGTGATCTGGAACAGTTGCGTCACCCGTGGGGGGCTACGGGACTTGGGCGGGGAAACGATGCGCATTCAGACCGTTGCGGCGGGTCCGCGCGCAATTCGCGCCTGCGCCGATTCAAAAATCCAATCACACCGATAAAATCCAGAGGGGAAATCTCATGAAGAAAATTCTTGCCGCGCTTGCGGCACTGATGCTGGCTTCGGCCGCGCCGGTTCACGCCACCACCGATGCGCCGCGCCTGAACACCACGATCACGCAATTCGGCCATCTGCCCAAGGGCATGTATCTGGGCGAGGCGGCTGGTGTCGCCGTCAATTCCAAGGGCCATGTCTTCATCTTCAGCCGCGGCAACACCGACGGCCCCGTGTTCGGGCCCAAGGCGGCGCAGCTTCTGGAATTCGACGCCAATGGCAAATATATCCGCGAGATCGGCCACAATCTTTACGGCTTCGGCTTCGCCCATACCGTGCGCGTGGACAAGAACGACAATATCTGGACCACCGACAAGGGCACCGACATGGTGGTGCGCTTCAATCCCGCCGGCGAAGTGACCCTGGTTCTGGGCAGGAAGCAGGAATCCGCCGACTATGGCCTGGGTCCGATCCAGCGCGTCAACCCGCCCCGTCCGCCCATTCCCGGCATGTTCCGCCAGGTGACCGACGTGACCTGGGACAATGAGGGCGACATCTTCGTCAGCGACGGCTACATCAATTCGCGCGTCGCCATGTTCGATCCCAACGGCAATATCGCGGGCTCGTTCGGCGAACCGGGCTCGGGCGAAGGCCAGTTCAACACCCCGCACACCATCGCCGCCGACGCGCAGGACAACATCTATGTCGGCGACCGCGGCAATGGCCGCATCCAGGTGTTCGACAAGACCGGCAAGTTCGAGCGCATCATCAACACGATGGCCGACGTCACCCTGCCGAACGACGTCCATGCCATCCGCCAGCCGCCGGCGCCGCGCGCACCCGATGCGCCGCCGCCCGCCAACAAGACGATCTCGCCGGGCGCGCCCTGGGCGATCTGCATCTCACCGGCCAACAAGGCGGGCGAGCAGTTCCTCTATTCATCGGATTCCTATCCGGGCCGCATCTACAAGATGAAGCTGGACGGCACGGTGTTGGGCACGATCGGCGCGGCAGGCAAGGAGCTGGGCCATTTCGGCGACATCCACGAGCTGGCCTGCCCCAGCGAGAACCTGCTCTATGCCGCCGAAGAGCTGAACTGGCGGGTAAGCAAGATTGTGATCCATCCCTAACCCCTCCGCCCTTCGCAACTTTGCCGTGGTGCTCGGCGTCCATACGCTGTCGGTATGGACCCTGCGCGCCACGGCGTTGCTACGAGCACCTCCCCTTCCAGGTGCTACGCGCCGAAGGGGAGGCAGGCCTGTGTGTGCTGCGGGAGTCGCTCAGCAACGCCGCATGCTTCGATATGCTCTGCGCGGATGACGGAATGAACTAGTTGCCCGAACTGATCGCCTGGTCCAAGGGCGCCACCGGCACGCTCACGTCCTGGAGCCCGGACGGTTCTTCCACGTCATAGTATTTCGGGAAGACTTCTTTCATCGATTTGACTTCGGGCAATATGTAAACCAAGCCAGTCGTTCCCTTGAACGCCGGGTCGATCACATGGTCGAAGAATTTCGGCGGCACATTGATGCAGCCCCAGGAAATGCGGTTGTCCAGGGGCGTGGGCGACGCCAGCCGTTCGGGCCTGCGTTCCGAGCGCACATTGTTGACCACCCGATGCAGCGAGATGGCGTCGGGATAATCCACCCACAGCACATCCTTCTTGCCCAGATCGGGGCCCAGCGACGACAGGAAGCGCCCCGCCGGCGTGGTGCGCATGTTGGGCGTGATCTGGGCCAGGGTCATGGTGCCGACACCGGGAAAGGACCCGTCGCCCTTCGCCGCGCCGACTAGGCAGGGCGCAGTGCCCAGGATTTTGCCCTCCGGATCGAAGGCGAACACCACGGCCGCGGGCTTTTCCACGATCACGAAATTCATGCCGCGATTGTCGCCCGAGGTGACGATCCAGTCGGCCAATTTGCGCACATCGTCGGGCGCCTTGGCGCCGTCGAAATTCGCGAGCTTGGCTTCGCGCTTTGGCGCAGCCGCCGTCACAAGCGTGGCCGTCTGCAGCGGCGTCACCGCCACATCCGACAAGGCGTCGTCATCGGCCATCGCCGCCGAAGACGCGAGCGCGGCAACAATCAGTCCCAGACAGATTCTGTGCATGCCATTCATCATCGGCCAACCCACCAACGACAGGAATGAAGGCCGCCCGGTCTTGCGGAACGGGCGGCCTTTCAGGTCTTTAGTTGCGGTCCTGCTTGCGCTTGTAGACCGGCGCGGGCGGGGGCGCTTCGGTCGCTTCCGCCTCGACCGGGGCCGGCGCGGCGGCCGGCGGCGGCGTCACCACCGCGACGATCTGGTCGCCGCAATTCGCGTCAAGCTGGCGGTCTTCGTGCAGATGGCGGCACGCCACCGCGCTGGCGGTGATGTTGTCGCGGTTCTCGCCGCCCAGTTCCAGCACCTTGTCGGGGACGAAGTCCTTTCCGTCCGCCGCCACTTGGTGGAACATGCCGTCGGCCTGCCCGACCTCGCCATCATGGTGATAGGCATCGCCCATGTTGAACTGGGCGATCTGGGAATTGGGGAAATGATCCATGTCGCTGCGGAAGCTGGCATTGGCGGCCTGGTAATCGCCGGCCTTGAACTCGTCATAGCCGGGCTGACCGATGGGACGAAGATCCGCGCACCCGCCCGCAAGAAGACCCAACGGAAGAACAACGCAAATCAATTTGCCCCCAGTAATGTAACGACGAAGCATGTGACACCACTCGCGACGGCTACTCCTTGGGTTGATTCCCAAAAGATGCGGCTCGCGCCTTTCCAATCGCAAGAAAAACGCTGTTCCAACCCCGCCGTTCCGCGCGGTTCTATCAAAAAGCAGCAATGTCAAGATGGAACCGCACGAAACGATTCGTGTTTCACTTGCCCGTGTTGGGATTGAGCGCCTTGGCGCGCGCAATATCGGCGTCGCCGCCGGCGGAATCGCCCTTGGCCTTCTTCGCCAGGCCGCGCTGGTAATAGGGCTCGGCATAATCGGGTTCCGCGGCAATCGCCTTGCTGGAATCGGCGATGGCCTGATCGGCCATGCCCTTGCCCAGATAGAAGACGGCGCGGTGGGTATAAGCCTCGGCCAAAGCGGGATTGAGCGTCACCGCCTGG
>DATKPL010000044.1:0-3533 GCA_035524155.1 Rhizomicrobium sp. | reverse complement strand
GTCGCGCTTTCGCATGATGGCTGACGGCCTGAAGGTGGAGCATCGCGACGCGGTGGCGACCGCCGCGGCCCGCGATGCCAGCAACGGCGCCGAATTCATCGGCCGGGCCGAACGCGCCTGGGGTGGCCCGGTCCGGATTCTGGCGGGCGAAGACGAAGCGCGGATCGCCGCCGAAGGCGTGGTGGCCGGCATCCCCGAGGCTGATGGCCTGGCGGCCGATCTGGGCGGCGGCAGCCTGGACATGGTGACGGTGAAAGGCGGCAAGACGGGCGATGCCTGGACGTTGCCGTTCGGGCCACTCAGGCTGATGGACCAGGCCAAGGGCGATCCCGACAAGGCGCGCGATATTGTCGACAAGGGACTCAAGAATATCTCAGGCCTAAGCGCGCCCGCGCTGTATGCGGTGGGCGGCATCTGGCGCAGCTTCGCCCGCGTCGACATGGAGGATCATCATTATCCCCTCCATGTCCTGCAGCACTACACCATCCCGCGCGGCCGGGCGCTGCGCCTCTGCAAAGTATTGGCGGGGCTTTCCCGGGAATCGGTGCGCAAGATCAAGGTCGTGTCCAAGCGGCGCGCGGAATCCTTGCCCTATGGCGCGGTGGTGCTGGAGCGGCTGCTTACGGCCGGCGACATCAAGGACGTGGTGATTTCGGCCTTCGGGCTGCGCGAAGGCCTGTTCTATGCACGGCTGCCGCAGGAAGAACGGATCAAGGACCCGCTTCTGGAGTTTGCGCGCGGCGCCAATGACCGGCTGTCGCGCGTGCCGGCCCATGCGCGCGAAATGTTCGAATGGACCCAGCCTTTGTTCGAAGGCGAGAATCCCGAGCTTCGGCGCATCCGCGAGGCATCCGCCTGTTTTTCCGATATCGGCTGGCGGCGTCATCCCGACAACCGCGCCCAGGGCGCGTCGGCGCAGGTGCTCACCGCGCCGTTTGCCGGCGCCGATCACCGCGCCCGCGCGCTGATCGCCAGCTCCATCTTCCATCGCTATTCGGGGGACGAGGATTTTCCGCCGGATATGGCGCTGTCGGAACTGCTGGACAAGGATGATGAACGCCACGCCTTGCGGCTGGGGCTCACTTGGCGTTTCGCCTTTTCATTGTCCGCGTCGGCCGCGGGCGAACTGGCCCATTACCGGCTTCGGATGACCCCCGCCAAAGTCGTGCTGGAAGTGCCGCGCAAGCGCGAAGCCATCGCTTCCGAGCCGGTGCAGAAGCGCCTGGGCGCCCTTGCGGAAAGCTTTGATCGCCGTGGAGAAATACTGGTCGGTTAACCTTTGGCGGCGCGTTTGCGGAACCGGGCCTTGCGTCCGACCCTGGCCCGCGCTTTAACAAGGAGAGCCAGCCGGGATATACTGGGGTCCGGCCGTATAATTGCTTGAGAATTCAAGCGTTTTGGGGGCGAGGAGTTTACGTCATGGGTTCGTTCAGCATCTGGCACATCCTCATCCTGGGGCTCATCGCCCTGGTGCTGTTCGGTGGCCGCGGCAAGGTCTCGGATCTGATGGGCGATTTCGGGCGCGGCATCAACAGCTTCAAAAAGGGCCTCGCCGATCCCGACAAAGACGACCCCAAAGTGATCAACGCCGAGTCGCGCGAGACGGCGAACGTCAACAAGGACACCGCCGCCCGCTGAGGCTGGGGGTGCCCGCTCGATGTTCGACCTTTTCAGCTGGAGCCACATCCTTATCCTGCTCACTGTGGCGCTGGTCGTGGTGGGGCCGAAGGATTTGCCGCGCCTGATGAACATGGCCGGCAAATGGGTGGGCAAGGCCCGCAACATGGCCAACGAGTTCAAGAAGAGCTTTGACGAGATGGCGCGTCAAAGCGAACTGGACGAGTTGCGCGCCGAAATCGAAAGACTCAAGGCCGACGATCCTGTCGCCGACGTGACGCGTGACCTCAATCACGAGATCCAGCGCACCCTCAATCCGGTGGACACGGGCGCGAGCGAGACGCAGGGCGCTCCGCCCCCCCGCAGCGGCGAGTATCAGGTCTCGGAAAGCGCGGCCCCGCCCGCAGTCGAAGACGAGACCGGTGTAGCGCCTGAGCCCGCCGCGAAAACCGAGACCGCTGCGCCGTGACCGCACCCAGCCAGGAAGATGAAGCGGCACTGGACGCCACGCGCGCGCCCCTGCTGGAGCATTTGATCGAGCTCCGGAAGCGCTTGATCTGGGCACTGGCCTCGTTCGCGATCTGTTTTGTGGTGTGCTTCGCCTTTTCGACGCCGATCCTCAATTTCCTGGAGCGGCCGCTCGGCGCCGCCACCAATCATCTGATCTATACGGCGCTGCCGGAAATCTTCCTCACCCAGGTGAAAATCGCCATGTTCGGGGGATTGTGCCTGGGCTTTCCCGCCATCGCCGCGCAGCTTTGGATTTTCGTGGCGCCCGGTCTTTACAAGCATGAGCGGCGCGCTTTCCTGCCGTTCCTCTTGTGGACACCGGTGATGTTCATCCTAGGCGCCGCTTTCGTTTATTACGTGATGCTGCCTTTCGCGATCCGCTTCTTCGCCAGCTATCAGGTGGTTCCTTCGCCCGGCGAGATCGGCATCCAGCTTCAGGCCAAGGTGAGCGATTATCTCGACCTGGTGATGACCCTGATCTTCGCCTTCGGTCTCACCTTCCAGCTTCCCGTGCTGCTGTCGTTGCTGGGCAAGGTGGGCATCGTCACGTCCAGGGCGCTCAAGGACATGCGCCGCTATGCCTATGTGGGCCTGTTCGGCGTGGCCGCGGTGTTCACGCCGCCGGACGCGATTTCGATGCTGAGCCTGGCGATCCCGCTGGTGGCGCTCTACGAAATCTCGATCTTCTCGGTGGTGATGATCGAGCGCGGCAAGGCACGCGAAGAAGCCGCTCGTCGCGGCGCTGCCGTCGTTCCCTAAATCACGCCGCGGCTTTTCCGCGAAAGCTGATCCGGTCCGCCGACAGCACCATGGTCACGGTGGTGCCCATGTCCGGCGTGCTGGAAAGCGTCAGCGTTCCGCCATGCAGTTCCAGCATCGCCTTGGCCAGCGGCAGGCCCAGGCCTGTGCCGTCATGGCGGCCGGTGAAGCGGTTGCCATTCTGGCCAAAGGGCGTCAGCGCGTGGGCCATCTCACCCTCGGTCATGCCGATGCCGGTATCGCGCACCAGGATCTCATAGCCGCCGTCCGGGCGTTTGCCGCCGATAAGCGTGACCTGGCCGCCGGGCGGCGTGAATTTCACCGCGTTACCGACCAGATTGATCACCACCTGGCGGATCATGCGCTCCACGCCGGTGAAGCAGAGCCCGGGATCGTTGACCTGGTTATGGATCGTGACATTGAACTTTTCGCTCAGGCCGTTGAGCATGGCGACGGCCGAGACGGTCAGGGGTTCCAGCGCGAATTCCGCGGCATTGTCCAGGGTCATCTTGCCGGCTTCGATCTTGGCCAGGTCGAGCACGTCGTTGATGATGCCCAGAAGATGCTGGCCGCTGTCATGGATATGGGCGACATAGGCGAGATAGCGCGGATTGTTCATCGCGCCCAGCGACTGTTCCTTCATCACT
>DATKPL010000043.1:0-2971 GCA_035524155.1 Rhizomicrobium sp. | reverse complement strand
TGATCGCGCCCAATGGCGACATCTTCGTCTCGGACGGTCATGACTTCGGCGCCGCCCATAATGCGCGCGTGGTCAAGCTCGACGCACACGGCAAATTCATCCTGCAATGGGGCGGTCATGGCAGCGGCCCCGGTCAGTTCGAGATGCCGCATGCGCTGGCGATGGATAGTGAAGGACGGCTATTCGTGGCCGATCGCGGCAACAACCGGGTGCAGATTTTCGACCAGAATGGCAAATTCATTGCCGCCTGGTCGCAATTCAGCCGGCCCAGCGGTGTTTTTGTCGACTCCCATGACGAGCTCTATGTCAGCGATTCCGAATCCACCGACAAAAAAGGCTATGGCTATAATCCCAAATTCGAGCGGGGCATGCGGATTGGCAGCGCCAAAACCGGCGAAGTGCAATATTTCATTCCCGATCCGGATCTGGGCCATGCCGATCCGGACACCAGTGCCGCCGAAGGCGTGTGGGTCGATCCCAATGGCGTGATCTATGGCGCGGAAGTGGGACCGAAGGCGGTTATCCGCTACGTCAAAAAATAGGAAAGTGCGTCTTGGTCCCGACTTTCTTCCCCCGCGTCGCGAAGCGACTGGCGGGGGAAGATGTCTTTCGAGGGTTTATCCCGAGAAAGACAGATGGGGGGAATGACTAAGCGGCAAGAACCTTCTTGTGTAATCGGGTGATCGCATCCAGACCTGAGAGCACCGCGCCTTCCTGCCAGGCCGGCAGGCGCGAGCAATGCTCGCCCGCCAGCACGATCCGTCCGTCGATGGCGCAGATATTGTCATAATTCTTGGCGCGGTTCTCGTCGCTCCAGCGGCCCGAACAGCCCAGGGTCCAGGGCACGCGGTGCCAGGCAACGCCGACACCGCTTTTGTATTCCTTGGGATATTGCGGATGAATCTTGGCGCCTTGTGTTAGCGCCGCCTTGATCTGGTCCTGCGCCGACAGCGCGGAGAAGCTGAAGGTCTGGGGGCTGTCGCCAAAGATATAACCGCCCAAGAGCACGCCGCCGCCAGGGCGGTGATAATCGTTCGACGGATAGCTGATATTGGCGATGGGCTGGTCGGTATAGGTGATGCCGCCATAGATATCGTCATCTTCCTCCCAGAAGCGGCGCCTGAATTCCAATCCCACTTTGAAGGCGGAATCGTACGACAGCGAATTGATCGCGTTCCGCATGGGCGCGCCCACCTGCATGGGAATCTGGCTCAGGATCGAGGCGGGAATGGTGCAGACGCACCAATCGGCATGCGCGGCTTGCGGCTGGCCGCCTTTCTTGGAATCCACATAGGTGGCGGTGACGCCTTTGGCGTCCTGTTTGATGTCGATGACTTTGCAATTGTACTTGATCAGATTGCCCAGCGAACGGCCGAACGCCTGGCCGATCTGACCCATGCCGCCGGTGGCCTGGAACAACGGCGTCTGGAATTCATAGATTTTCCCCGCGATCACCGAGAACCACATGCCGGAGTTGAACAGCTCCTTCATCGGCAAGGGATCGGAATCGACCGGCAACGGGCTCAAGCCGCCGCCCGGCTCGACATCATAGCCGCGCATGTTGCTGACGAATTCGCCCTTCTTGTATTCGTAATTCTTGTTCAGCGCGCCCCAGAACTGCAGCACCTGCAACAGGCCGTCTTTCTCGTCCTTGGTGATGACGCCGTTGAGCTTGTCCTGGGACGTGGCTTTCGCCAGCAATTCGCCCACATAGCCGTCGAAATCCGCCGCGATCTGGCGATAACGCTGCGGCTTGCCGTTGAACGCCTTGGTCGAATGGACATAGGCGTTGTAGTTGACCATCACGAAGGAATCGAGCGGCACATTCAGCAGCTTGCAGTAATAGAGCAGGCCGCGATGGTGATAGGGAATGCGCCAGGGGCCGGGATTGAAATAAAGCCCCTTGTCGAATTCGATATGCTGGGTGACGCCGCCCATTTCGGTATAGGTGTCGCCGCCATACAGCGACCAATTCCGTCCGCCGGGCCGGTCGTTATATTCCAGCACCTGTACCTTGTAGCCGGCCTCGCGCAGCTCATAGGCCGCGGTCATGCCCGACAGGCCTGACCCCAGCACCAGCACGGATGCGCCTTTGACATCGCCGGACAATTTGATGGGGCCGGTGAAGTCCGAGGTGCCGGCATAACCCATCGCCACCATCATGTCGTACATCACGGCGCTGCCCGCCGTCGTGCCGATCAGCTTGAGCAGCGACCGCCGCGTGACGGCGTGCGGGTCTTGATCCATGTGCTCCACGATTCTCTCCCCTGTGATGGCGCGATATTAAGCGGGAGGCCGCCCCGTTCGGAACGAGGAAGCTGCGACGCTTTCGCGCAAGGTCAAGAAGTCGGCCCAGACCTCGAATTTAAATTCGTAAAATCAACGACTTAATGGCTGTTTTGGCACAAATGAAAAACCTCATCCCGGAACCAGGAAATGGTGCGGCGCAATGTCAAGATTGTTGTCTTTACAGCTTAGTCATTCGCGATGACATTGCGCGCTCGGGTGTATCACGCGCGCGCGAGCGCGAACCGCGAAAAACGCAAAACACATCATAAGTTGATTTTCCAAAAGGGGGATTCATGTCAAAGGGTATTGCGAAACATGTGCTGGGCGCCGGCTTGATGGCCGTGCTTCTGGCCGGCTCGGCTTATGCGCAGACCGGCGGCCAGAATGTCGATTGGCCGGTTTATCTGGGCGACATCAACGGCAGCAAATTCAAGCCGCTGGATCAGATCAATGCGTCCAATTTCTCCAATCTGGAAGTGGCATGGCGCTTCAAGACCGACAATATGGGCAATCGCCCGGAGTACAAGCTGGAAGGCACGCCGCTGGAAGTGAACGGCGTGGTCTATGCCACGGCCGGTTCGCGCCGCGCGGTGGTCGCGCTGGACGCGGTGACGGGTGAATTGCTCTGGGTGCATGGCGAGAAAGAAGGCGCGCGTGGCGCCGCCGCCCCGCGTCAATTGTC
>DATKPL010000042.1:0-5558 GCA_035524155.1 Rhizomicrobium sp. | reverse complement strand
TGAAGGCGATCGTGCCGTCGAACACGGCATCGGATTATTATGACGGCTGGACCTATGAGGATGGCGCGTTTCGCCTGGCTTTCATCGAACCATGGATGGCCGAAACCATCGCGTCCACCGCCGCGATCCAGCGTCATGACGAACATGCGCTGGACCTGCTCAAGGAAGCCAACAAGAACATGGCGAAGTGGGAGACGTTCCAGCCTTACGACAAGGTGCCGTTCTTCCAGCCGGGCGATCCCAAGGTGGCGCCTTATTTCTTCGACGCCATCAGGCATCCCACCGACGATGCCTATTGGCAGGCCTTCTCGATCAAGAGCCGTTATAACAAGGTCCAGGTGCCGGTTCTGGCATTCGACGGCTGGTATGATGCCTTCATCAATGGCGCGCTGGAGAATTTCAACGGCGTGAAATCCCAAGGCGCGACCGACGTGGCGCGCGACAATTCCCGCATCATCGTGGGGCCATGGGAACATCTGGGCTGGGGCCGGCCCGAAAGCATGGTGAGCCCGCGCCTGCACGCCATCGGCCCCGTCGCCAACAGCCCCGTCAACGACATGTCCATCGCCTGGTTCGATCATTTCCTCAAAGGCAAGGACAACGGCATCACCACCGGCTCGCGCATCACCTATTTCGAGATGGGCGAGAACAAATGGCATGTCTCGAAAGACTGGCCGCTGGCGGGCACGCAATATCAGAACTGGTATCTGGCGAGCGGCGGTCATGCCAATTCGGAAATGGGCGACGGCGTCCTTTCGGTGACGCCGCCCAATCCCGCCACCGCCACGCAAGGCCAGGCTCATGCCGACAATGAGTTCGGCAGCGCGGTTGCGGCAAAGCAGGCCGATGCGGGCAGCGACCAGTTCGTCTATGACCCCGGCAATCCGGTGCCCAGCGTGGGCGGCCATTCCTGCTGCTCATGGACCGGCGGCCCGCAAGGCCAGTTCGACCAGTCCGCGATCGAACAGCGGCCCGACATCCTGGTCTATTCCAGCGCGCCCTTGAAACAGGCGATGGAAGTGACAGGGCCGATCACGGTCACGCTCTATGCCCGGACCACCGCGCCCGACACCGATTTCACCGCCAAGCTGGTGGACGTGGCGCCCGACGGCACCGCGATCAACCTGGCCAACGGCATCCAGAAGGCGAGCTATCGCGAGTCGCTCACCGATCCCACGCCGGTCGTGCCGGGACAGGTTTACGCCTACAAGATCCATGTCTGGCCGACCAGCAACCTGTTCAAGGAAGGCCACCGCATCCGGATCGAGATTTCCTCCAGCGATTTCCCGCAATTCGCGCCCAACCCGAATACCGGCGCGCCATTCGGCACCACCGACACATGGCAGAAGGCGACGCAGACCATCCTGCATGATGCGGCCCATGCTTCGGCCGTTGTGTTGCCTGTTATTCCTGTCGGCGCGAGCGGACCGGCAATGGATTCTGTTCCGGTAAATTGATGACCCCCTCTGCCTGCGCACGCTCGAGAGCGTGCTACGGCATCTCCCCTCCAGCGTGCTTCGCACGCGAGGGGGAGCAGGGGCGGGACCAAGACGCACGGGCCGAGGGCGGAGGGGTTAAATGTTGTTCTTGAGTGTCTTCGCTTATGCCGGGCAGGGTGGAAATCCCTGTCCCACCGTGCTTGACGCCGACGGCATGAGCGACGCCGAGATGCAGGCCGTCGCCAAAAAATTCGGTCACGAAAGCGTCTTCGTGTTCGCGCCGGAAAGCGCGGATCACGATTTCCTCTTCCGCTATTTCGTGCCCAGGCATGAAATGGAGATGTGCGGGCACGCGACCATCGGCGCGCTGTGGGCGCTGGCGCGGGCGGGACGGCTGAAATCGGACATGGTCCGGGTCAAGACCAAGAGCGGCATCGTTACCGGCTTCATCGAACGGCGCGGCGACGATTGGAATGTCGCGATCACGCAGCCGCCGGGCAAAATCGCGACGCTGGGCGGCGAGGCGGTCGCGCGGATCTTGTCAGTTCTGAACGCCGATATGGACGATCTGGCCGATGCGCCCGTGAGCAATGCGGCGACGTCGCGGGTCAAGACACTGATCCCGTTTCGCGATGTTGCGCGGCTGAATGAATTGGCGCCTTCCGCTGCTGCGGTCGAAGCCGTATGCGAGGCCATCGGCTCGACTGGCCTTTATCCCTATGCGGTGCTGGAGCGGGGCAAGCAGCATTTCGAGGCGCGGCAATTTCCCAAATCCTCGGGCTATCCGGAGGATGCGGCCACGGGCATCGCCGCGGCGGCGCTTGCGTTCGGTCTTCTGGAGTGCGGTTTGATTGCGCGCGACGACCGCGTCACGCGCATCTTTCAGGGCCGGGCGATGGGACGGTTGTCGGCGATCGATGTGCGCATCGCCTTCGCGGGCGATCACGCAGCCGGTTGCCTGTTGGGCGGTGATGTGGTGGAGATTGATATGTAGCGGTATTCAGTTGCAATCTCGCGTCACAACCTGGAAAAGCAAAAAATGTCCACGCGCACCATGAAAGCGATCCTGGCGGCCAATCCCGGCGGTGCCTTTGTTTCCAGGGAAATCCAGGTGCCGGAGCCGGGGCCCGGGCAGGTTCGCGTGAAGGTGCATGCCTGTGGCGTCTGCGCCGGCGAGTATATTGTCCGAAACGGGATGCTGGGGGCGCAACTGCCGCGCGTTCCCGGTCACGAGATTGCCGGCAAGGTGGATGCGGTCGGAGCGGGCGTGACCGCCTGGACGCCGGGCGACCGCGTCGGCGTCGGCTGGCACGGCGGGAGTTGCTTCACCTGCGAATATTGCCGCAAGGGTGATTTCGCGAATTGCGCCAATCGCAAGATAACGGCTGTTTCCTACGATGGCGGATACGCCGAATATATGGTGGCGCCCGAGGACGCGCTGGCAGGGATTCCGGATTCCATTTCACTGGAAGAAGCGGGACCGATGATGTGCGCCGGCATCACCAGCTTCAACGCGCTGCGCCATTCCGGCGCGAGACCTGGTGAAACCGTGGTTGTTCATGGAATAGGCGGGCTGGGACATTTGGCACTTCAGTTCGCCGACAAAATGGGTTTTCGCACCATTGCCGTCAATCGCGGGCGGGCCAAGGAAAAGCTGGCGCGTCAGTTGGGCGCCGACGACTATATCGACAGCGAAGGGGAGAGCGCAGGCCAGGCCGTGGCGCGCATGGGCGGCGCGGCGGTGGTGTTTTCGACGGTCGGGTCATCTGCGGCGCATGCCGATCTATTACAAGGCCTGAGGCCAAACGGGCGCCTTGTCATTGTCGCGGTCGATCACCAGCCGCTTCAAGTCTCACCCGGACTTCTGGTTTCCGGGAGGCGCAGTGTCGCCGGCTGGGCCAGCGGAACCGCAAAGGACAGCGAAGAGACGATGGCGTTCGCCGCGCTCAAGAAAATCAAGGCGATTGTCGAACCGCGCGCTTTGGAAGACGCGGAAGATGCATTCCAGAACATGAAGCGCGCGCGTTTCCGCACGGTCCTGACGCCGTAGAAGCGCGGGCAGCCTTCACCAGCCGAATCCTCCGAACCCGTATCCCGGACCCCAGGGTCCCCAGGCGCCCCAATTCCAGGCCGGATCGGAATACATCATCGCCGCGCTCTGCTGTTCTTCCGCCAGGCGCCTTGCCTGGACGTAGCGGATATACTGGCCATAGGCCTGTTGCGTGCCGACATAGAGGCAATTGCACACCACCGGATCGCCATAGACATAGGTGACATCGTCGCCATTCACATGGCGGACGAACTGGTTGGGCGGCAGGCGCTTCAGCATGTTTTCGCGCTCCGGCGTGTTGGCGGGGCGCTGGACGAAGCCCGCCGCGGCAAGCTGGTCTTCCTTTTCGCCGATCGCCTGTTCGGGGCTGAGGCATCCGGCCAAAAGCAGCGCGCATGCGGTAAAGACGAGTGGAGCTTTACGATTCGGCATGGGGCACCTCAATTTTTTTTCGCGAACGGCCGGCGCGATCGTTCAAGTCTAGCCGAAAGCGGCCCGGGAGGGGGAAGAATCGCGCTTGCACGGTGCCGGGCCCGGGGAGATCATGTTCCATGATGGTTGCGGCTGGGATGGCTAGGATGATGAACGTTCGAAACGTGGCGGCGTTGCTGATTTTCACCGGTGTTGCGGCTCCGGTCTCGGCGGCCCCGCAGCTCACGGTGACCAACAACAGCCAGACGCCGCCGCGCGTCGCGATATACAAGAAGCCGGTGGTGACGCCGACCTTGCAATCCACGGCGCCGAAGCCGGCAACCCCGCCCAAGCATCCGTAACCGCCAAAGTATCCGTCAGCGCGGTGCGGGCAGGTCTCAGAATCACGGCAGGGGCGTTGAAGGCTGGCGGTAAGGGTTCTGGTCCTGGGCGTCGGGATTCTGGCCCACGGGATTGTCCACCGGATCGTTCTGCATGATGTCGCGGTGGATCGCGAGATCCTTCTGCTTCTCCTGCAGATAGGGAATCTCATACTCGTCGATCTTGCCGCGGTAGGCCTCGAAGGTTTTCTCGTCCTCGGGCGTGCGCTTGTCGCAGCGGTCGGCGGGAAGATGCGCCTGCTCCTGGCACCACATGTCGAAATTCATGCCGGGAATGTCGTAATTCTTTCCGGTCTGCGCCTCTGCCGCCGTCGCCAGCAAGAGGACGCCGCCGATGGCGATCTCTCTCGTCCATGTCCAGCCTGTCCGCATCCGCCGCCTCCTGTTGCCGGGCCAGTATGCGCGCGCTTCCCGGCGGGCCGTCTTAAGTCTCGATGAAAATCCGCTCAGGCATGTCCGCGCCATCGCCCGCGATGTCATTTATGTAACTCCCGGAACGCGTTTGGTTTGCTACCGTTGGCAAAGGGAATTCGGGAGATCCTTCCTTTCATGCTCAAACTGCAGAGCATCACCAACGATCCGTTGAACCGCATCGCCGTGATCCGTTTCTCCGAAGTGTTCGATTCCCATCCCCGGATCAGCGTGGAAATGCAGTTGCCCACGCTCGACACCCAGACCCAGGCCGAAGTGCAAAGCGCGATCAAGAAATTGGCGAAGGCATTGCTGAACGAAGCCACGGATCTTTGTATTTAATCCACCCCTCCGGCCTTCGCAGCTTTGCTTTTGGCGCTCCGGCTCGCGCCTACGCGCCTGCAAGCGCTGCTACGGCCACCTCCCCTGTCAGCGTGCTAGCGCACGCACAGGGGAGGAAGTGCACGACCAAGGCGCACCCATTCTCTTGAAGCTAGGTCATGACCTGCCTCCCCCTCGTGCGCGAAGCGCACTGGAGGGGGAGATGCCGTAGCACGCTCTCGAGCGTGCGTAGGCAGAGGGGGTAACATAAAAAACCCCGTTCTTCTTTCGAAGAACGGGGCCAGGAGAGAACGGAGGGATTGGAGAATAGCGCCGCCGGGTGAAACCGCCCTGAAGGCGAGCTTAAAAATCATTCCTCCGTGTGCGGCGCTTAACGGTGGCCGCCATGGCCGCCGCCGTGAAAACCGCCTCCGCCATGGAAGCCGCCGCCATGGAAGCCGTGACCACCGTGCCAGCCGCCGCCGCCCCAACCGCCGCCCCAACCGCCAAAGCCGAAGCCGAATG
>DATKPL010000041.1:0-3526 GCA_035524155.1 Rhizomicrobium sp. | reverse complement strand
TGGAGCAATCTGCTGGTACCGGTATTGGGTTTCGTGATCTGCGGCTTCATCTGGCTTCATCTGAGTCGTGCAGCGATGATTTTGGGCGCGGCCTGGATGGCGCTTGGGATCGCCTATGGCGCATTCCGCACCCGCGGATTCCGTGCAGGGTTGGTGAATTTCGACCTGCCTCCCGAAGGAACCCCGGAAAAAACTTAAGCCCGGCAGGCGTCGCAATAGCTGCGCAGCACATCGCGGACCTTGTCCACGATCAGGGCTTGGGGATCGCGCGTCAATTCGCCATTGCGGAGGCGGGCATACTGAACGGGCAGATAACGGCTGAGCAAGATGTCCGGCACGGGTGTTGCCGTGAGGTTGGCTGCCAGCTTCGCCATCGCCGCTTCGATCCGGCGATCCGGCCAATAATAGCGGATGCGATCGCTATAGCTGTTGAACAGCAATGCCTCCCAACCCGCGCCTTTGTAATAGTCTTGCCAATGGACGGGGTTTTCCATCATCACCGTGCGGATCGTATCCACCAGCTGCGACTGATCCTTCGGCGGCACGATCTCCTTCTCGATATCGGCCAGCGCGAAAACCGCTTCGCGCATCGCAAAGGTAAGCCCCGGCCCCACCTTGAGAATGCCGAAGCCGTCGCCCACCAGTGCGCCATAGGCGAAGTCGCGCTGGAAATCTGTCGAATGGGCCTCGAAAAGGATGTCGTTCGCGTTTTGCCGGCGCCATCGCACCAGCGCGCGCGCTTTCTCCGGCCGGTAATCGATCACCGCAACATTGTCGAACTCAACCCCAGGCTGCACCACCAGCCCCGCCACGCGGTCCCAGACCTGTTCCAGGCCGGCAGCGGCAAAAGCCCGCCTGTGAACGGCGAAGGTACGCGCCGCCGCATCCGGCGCGGTGACAGCCAGCTCGTGCCCTTGGGATGCCCCGCCGGGCGCCGGCACCTCGGTGCCGATGATATAGAAAGGCGCGGCCGCGGCATTCGCTTCCGCGACTTGCGCCAATCGCGCGGCCCGCTGGGCGACAATCTCGTCCGGGAGAATGGGGGGGTCGCCTGCGCACGGCATGCTGGCGTCCAGATGGATCTTGATGAATCCGGCCTTGGCATAGGCCGCGATCATGGCTTCGGCTTTGGCCATGGCCTCCTCGGCCGGCAGCTTGCGCCAGGGATGCGGTCCCAGATGGTCGCCGCCCAGAAGCAATCGTGCTTCCGGAAATGACGCACGCGCCAATATCCCTTGCACGAAGACCCGGAAATCGGCGGGCCGCATCCCGGTATAGCCGCCGTCTTGGTTAACCTGGTTGCAGGTGGCCTCGATCAGAAGCAGGCCCCGCTCGCCCGCCATTTGCTCGGCCGCGGCGCGGACCACCAGGGGATGTGCGGAACAAACCGAAGTGATGCCGCGCTGGCCGTTCGCCGACAGCAGGTCCTGAAAGCGCGACGCCATGCACCACTCTTCGCGTTGAGGAAAATGATGCTATCATTTTGTCCATCACCGGCAAGATAACGGGGGTCTTCTTGAATAAGCGGTTCGACGTCACCATCGCAGGCGAGATCAACCTCGACCTAGTTCTCGACGGCATCCCGGAGGCCATGCCGGTGGAACGGGAGCTGCTCGCTTCCTCCTGCCTCGTCACCTTGGGCAGTTCGGCGGCGATCCTGGCGCATAATCTGGCCGCGCTGGGCGTGAAAGTCGGCTTCGCCTCCATGGTGGCGCGGGACATGTTCGGCATCAAGGCGCTGGAATATCTTCGTGAGCAAGGCGTGGACCTGGCAGAGGCCCGCACCAGCGATAGCGGCGCCGGCACCGGTGTCACGGTGGTGGCCAATCACGGCGCGGTGCGGCATATCCTCAGCTATCTCGGCACCAGCGCGGAACTGGCGCGCCATCACCTCGACCTCGACTATCTCTGTTCGGCCAAGCATTTCCATCTTTCCTCCCTGTTCCTGCTGAAATCGCTGCGGGCGGACCTGCCGGACCTGTTCAAGGCGATCAAGGCGCGCGGCCTCACCATCTCGCTCGACACCAACGACGATCCCGATGATCGCTGGGAGGGGCTGGATGCGCTTCTTCCCCTGGTCGATGTGCTTCTTCCCAACGAGCGGGAATTGCTGCGCATCGCCAAGCGGAATTCCGTCGACGACGCGCTGGCGGCGCTCGCCCCCAAGACCAAGCTGATCGTCGTCAAGCGCGGGCCCAAGGGCGCAATCGTGCAGCAGGGCACGCACCGCCATGACATCCCCGCCGTGGCGGTGACACCGGTGGACATGATCGGCGCCGGCGACAGCTTCAACGCCGGTTTCCTCAATGGCTATGTGCGCGGGCTTAGCCCCCAGGACTGCGCCGAGATGGGCAATCTGACCGGCGCGGTTTCGACCCTGAAGCCGGGCGGCATAGAGGCCTTTACCGACCAGGCATTCCTGCACGCCTCGCTGTCAAAATTCGCGGGCGGCCGGAAGACCTTGTGATGGATTGAATCGCGCTATTTCAGCCGGCCGGCCAGCTGGCGGAAGGTCGCCGCGATATTCAACCAATTTTCCTTGGTGGCGGGATCGGTCGCCGCTTTTGCGTTGGCTTCGGCCTGCTCGGCCTTGGCGAGATAATTTTCGCGAAGCTGTTTGGGGGACATGTCGGCTGGTGAAGATGTCATTATTGCAGGCTCTGGACCCGTTCAGTGATGCGTGAATTGCTGCACGAGCTTGACCAGCTCGCGTGGATTGACCGGTTTGCAGATCGCCAGCTCGGCGCCCAGTCCAACCACCTCGTCGCGGCAATTGGACATGTCATTCATCACCGAGACGGCGATCACCGGCAGGGCGGGCGCCTCGCGCTTGAGCGCGCGGATCAGTTGAAAGCCGTCCAGCTCGGGCATCATGAGGTCGGTGAGCACAAGACCGACCCCGCCGGCATGGAAAGAAGCCAGCGCTTCCTTGCCATGGGCAGCCGTGAGCACGCGAAAGCCGGCGCGCTCCAGGACGCGTTGGAAGATGTCACGGATGAAAGCGTCGTCCTCGACGACAAGTACGGTGGTCATGGCAGCCTCGACACAAGGCATGGGGCATAACCCTTTAATTCCCCGTAAATCGTGAAACCCGCATGGGCGCAGAAACGCCCTATCTGGGCTTGAAAAAAGAGGCCTAGAATGGGGGCCCCGGTCCCAATTGGAGGCATCCATGAGCCATGCAGAGGTCGAGCAGAAAAACTACCAGATGCCGCCCCGCGACGGGTTCACCGTCGCGCACTTCATCACGGTCGCCGATATCGAGCGATCGGCGCGCTTTTACGAAAAGGTTTTCGGGGGCCGCATACTCAGTCGGGGCGACAGCAGCGGCGCACCGGGCTACATCCAGATCGCGAATACCTGGCTGATCGTCAATGTCGGGGGCGGCCCCACGCCCGACAAGCCGACCGTGACGCTTCGCGTTCCGCCCGATCCGGACGCAGTCAGCAGCTTCATGAATATCCGGGTCGCCGATATTCACGCCTGCTATGAGCTGTGGCGAAGCCGCGGCGCCGAATTCATCACC
>DATKPL010000040.1:0-6798 GCA_035524155.1 Rhizomicrobium sp. | reverse complement strand
GCGGGCTGGTATCGCGCCAAGCGGCCCCAAATCGCAAAGCAAGCGCTCAAGCGCTGGAAGAAATTCCGGAAAGTAACACCGTTCTGGAATTGATCAGGCTCTAGCTGGCAATTCCACGTTCAATTCCGCTATGGCAGGCGCGCCGTCACGCGTGAGGCTGAGGATCAGCGCTTTGGAAATATCGAGATCGGGCGGCATCGGCGCGCCCATGTCCCAACCGCTTGCCAACGTATAGGCGGCGCGCAGCACGCCCATATGCGCCACCGCAATAGTGTCACGTTCGTCCTCTGCCACATCCTTCAGGAACGCGGCAACGCGGTCATGCAATTCTTCCGTGGACTCGCCGCCGGGTGGGCGAAAGCGCAGCTTCAGGCCCGCGCGCGCAAAAGCATCTTCGCCATCCCGTGCCAGGATTTCCGCACGGTTCAATCCTTCCCAGCTTCCCCAATTCTGCTCCATCAGCCGCGCATCCAATGTGGGCCCGGTCAGTCCCAGCGCCTCCGCAGTCTGGCGCGCCCGCAATAAGGGACTCGCGAAAGCGCGCGCCTGCGCAAAAGGCAAGGGCGGCAAAAGCCTGCACATTTTCGCCAGGCCTTCATCGCTCAGCGGAATATCGGTATGACCCTGGATGCGGCCCAGCGCATTCCAACCGGTAGGACCGTGGCGAAGCAGGGCAATTCTCAAATCGCGATCTCCACCATCACCGGCACATGGTCCGAGGCTTTCTGCCAGCCGCGCATTTTTTTCAGGATGGTCTGGGATTTCAGTGCGCCTTTGAGACCGGGGCTGAGCCAGACATGATCCAGCCGTCGCCCGCGATCCGATGCTTCCCAATCGATGGCGCGATAGCTCCACCAGGAATAGATTTTCTCTTCCGGCGGAATGACGGCGCGGGTGGCATCGGTCCAGTCGAACGCGGCGATTGCTTCGCCCAGAAGCCGCGTTTCCACGGGCGTGTGGCTCACCACGTCCAGCAACTGCTTGTGGCTCCAGACGTCATTTTCCAGCGGCGCCACATTCAGATCGCCTACCAGCATCACGGGATCGCCGCGTGTGGCTTTGCGCGCGGCAAAGAATTTTTCCATCTCGCCCAGGAAGTGCAGCTTGTGGGCGAATTTCTCGTTCTTTTTGGGATCGGGAATATCGCCGCCTGCCGGCACATAGAAATTGTGCAGCTCCAGCCCGTTCTCGAGCTTGACCGCCATGTGGCGGGCATGGCCTTCGCGGCAGAAATCCTGGGGGCCGGTCTTGGCGAAGGGCAGGCGCGAGAGCACCGCCACCCCGTGATAGGCCTTTTGGCCATGGATCGCCTGGTGGACATAGCCCAGCTTGGCCAGGGGGGCCTTGGGGAAAAGCTCGTCCACCACCTTGGTCTCCTGCAGGCATAAAACATCCGGCTGCTGGTCCCGCAAAAAGCGGGTCAAGAGGTGGATACGGTGGCGCACCGAATTGATGTTCCAGGTGGCGATTTTCACGGGTTGCAACCCTTCTATGCTGCAGATGCGTACTAGGTTACTGAAAGATTATTACGTGAGATATTGCTATTATTTATCAATATGTTATGTTACATTGTTAAGGTTCTGTTAAAGACATTAGGTCACAAATCATTCGCTTGAATACCCCCTCAAGGCCTCTTATATCGCAGTGCAGCATAAGACCCCATTCCGGGTCTGTTTTGAGGGAGTATTTCACATGAGCATCTTCGCCAAACCCAGCGTCGCCGTCCTTGATCGCCTGACCGGCATGGTCACGTTCTTAAGCGCCGTCGCCATCCTGGCCACCCTGGCCGTCGCCGTCTAATGACGCCAATGGCCAGCGCGCACGAGGGCTGAAATCGAGCGGATCGCGCGCCCCAAGCGCGCACCGCTCGAGCCCGGCCCAGGCGATCATGGCCGCGTTGTCCGTGCAGTAATTGGGGGGCGGAACCCGGATCTCAAAATCATGGTTTCCCGCCAGCTGCTCTAAAGCCCCCCCGATCGCCCGATTGGCGGCCACGCCGCCAGCCACCACCAGAGCCGGTTTCGATACCCCCGGGAAGTCCTGGCGGAATCGCGTCATGGCCTGGGCTGTGCGGTCGCTGAGAATCTCGATCACAGCTTGCTGAAACGAAGCGCAGACATCATCGGTTTGCGCCTGCTTTTGCGCGGTCAATTGACGGACCGCCGTCTTCAGCCCCGAAAAAGAGAAGTCCATGCCGTCACGACCCAGCAACGGCCGCGGCAAGGCATAAGCGTTGGGGTTACCGCGCGCGGCATGTCTTTCCACATTCGGTCCGCCCGGATAAGGCAGGCCCATTTGCTTGGCGGTCTTGTCGAAAGCCTCGCCCACCGCGTCATCCATGGTGCTGCCATAGAGGCGGAATTTGGTGGGCCCTTCCACCGCCAGCAACTGGCAATGCCCGCCCGAGATCAAAAGCAGCAGGAATGGAAAATCCACGCCATGGGTCAGCCGGGCGGTCAGCGCATGGCCGGCCAGGTGATTGATCGCCAGAAGCGGCTTTCCCGTCGCAAGCGCCAAGGCTTTGGCAGTGGTGAGCCCCACCATCACGCCTCCGATCAAGCCGGGGCCGGCCGTGGCGGCGATGGCATCCACTTGGTCCAGAGTGGTGCCGGCTTCCGACAGCGCCTGCTCAACCAGCCCGTCCAATATTTCCAGATGGGCGCGCGAGGCGATTTCCGGCACAACCCCGCCATAGGGCGCATGTGCCTCATTCTGGCTGAAGACGATATTGGAAAGGATTTTGCCGGGTCCGGGCGGCGCGCCCCGAACCACGGCAGCCGCAGTTTCATCGCAGCTGGTTTCCAGGCCTAATATCGTCCAATGGTCCAAGGGCAATCCTTTATCGCCGCTCTCTAAATCAGCGGGAGGCGGCCAAGGCAAGCCAAAGCAGGGAAGCAGCGGTTGAGAATTCTGGTCACACGGCCGCTTCAAGATGGCGAGGAAATCGCCCGCCGCCTCGAGGCCATGGGTCATCAGGCGTTGCTGGCGCCGCTTCTGGCGGTCCGGTTCGGGGATGGTCCGCCGCTCGATCTTGGCGGTGTCCAGGCCGTCCTCGTCACCAGCGCCAACGGCGTGCGCGCGCTGGCGCGGCGCATTCCCCAGCGCGACATCCCGGTCTTTGCTGTGGGACCGCAAAGCGCTGAAGCCGCCAAAGCGGAAGGTTTTCTCCGTGTACGGAATGCCCAGGGCGATGCCGCGGCGCTCGCCGATGCGGTCTCCGGCTGGGCCGACCCCAAGGCCGGCATCCTCTTGCACGCGGCCGGAGAAGAGGCGGGCGAGGCGCCGCTTGAGAAATTGGCGGCACGGGGGTTTCGGACGCGACGCGAGATTCTCTATCGCATGGAGAAATCCGGGCATCTTTCCGCCGAAGCCGTCCAGGCAATTCGGCAAGGTGGGGTTCAGGCCGCACTGTTTTTCTCACCCAACAGCGCCGCCCTGTTCGCCGAATGCGCGGCCCGGGATGGGCTTTCCACCGACCGCCTGATCGCCATCTGCATCAGCGTCAACACGCGTGACGCGCTTAAGGGCCTGTCATTCGCCGAAATGCGAATCGCCGCCCACCCCAATCAAGACGCGCTTCTGGCCTGTCTCTGACGCTATTATTTCGCCGCGAAATCCGCGAGTTCGGCGGCGGCGCGCGGCATCAGGCTGGCCCAATCGCCGAATTTTTCCGGCCACAGCACGCGGGTCTTCGCGTACCAGGGATATTCATCTGCGCCCAATTGCGGCCAGGCGCGGCCCGCTGTGATGAACCAGACTTCGGTGCCCACGCTGGCCGCGGTGGCGGCCGCCGCGGTGGGCGCGGAAAGAACCAGGTCGAGCGCAGCGGACAGGGCGGCCGCGCCGTCAATATCGTCGCGCAGATTGAGGTCTTCCATCTGGTGGATGGCAATCCCGTGCGCGTCGGCGGCGCGGGCCAGTTCTTCGGCGCAATCGCCATATTGGAGATTGATGAAGCTGACGCCCGGCGTCTTCAGCAGCGGCGCCCAGCCCTCGATGTCCGAGAAATATTTGGCCCGCTTGGCTCCCAGCATCATCGAGCGCCAGCACACGCCCACTTTCTTGCCGGGCAATTTGGCGAGACGGGCGCGGAATTCCTCCACCCGCGCCGCATCGGGCACCAGAAAAGGCTTATGCGGGAAATCGGCCAGCGATTTGCGATAGACACCCAAGGCTGAACCCATCAGCGCCCACATGTCGGGCTCGTTGCCTTTGTCGGCAAAGGGAACAAAGCGCAGCGCCTTGTTGCCATCCTTGTCGATCAAGGTGCGGTCTTCATAGGAACCGATCTCGGCGGTGGGGAAGCTGCGCTGGAACAGCGGCACCAGCCGCGGATCGACCGCGACCTGCAATTTGCCGTCCGGTCCCAAATCGCGGATCACGTCGGGCAGGATATTGGCGAACATGAATTCGTCCCCCAGGCCCTGTTCGCCCACCAGAAGCAGTTTCAAGCCTTCGATCGGTTCGCCCTTCCAATAGGGCGCCTTGATCATGTGGTGGGTATAGGCGCGGAAACGCTCATTGTTGCGGATCTCATATTCGCGGAAGCCGTCTTCCAGCCTGCCCGCGCCGATCATGCAGATGCTGCGGGAATGGCGCGCTTCCAATTTCTCGGTGGGATCGGTGACGTGCTGGAGCGCCAGATCGTAATTGGCCAACGCGTCTTCCAGCATGCCCAGATGCTGATAGGCATAGCCAAGGTTGTGATAACCGCGAGCAAAGCTGGGCTGAAGCCGTATGGCTTCCTGATAGAAGATCAGGCTTTCGTCGGCGCGGCCGGCTTCCGCCAGAACCGTGCCCAGCGAATTCCACAGGATCGCTTCGGTGGGCATGCGATAGATCGCGGTCCGCAATATCTCGATGCCTTCGTCGGGGCGGCCCAGATCGCACAACACGCTGCCCAGATTGTTGTAGCCCAGGGGCGAGTCGGGACACGCGGCGATATAAAGCTCGAACAGTTTGGCCGCGCTTTCGGTCATTTTCAGATTCCAGGCGGTGAGGCCCAGATTGACCAGAAGCTCGGGATCGGCGGGATCGAGCTGGAAGGCGCGCTCATAGGTGACCAGCGCCTTGTGGACATGGCCCATCCGCTCCAGCCCCATGGCGAGAAGGTGGAAAGCTTTGGGATTGGTGTCGTCGGCCTCGACGGCGCGAAGCGCCCATTGGGTGGCGCCGACAATATCGCCCCTGCGCCAGATCTTCACCGCGCGCTTCAACAGGATGTTCGATTTGTCCCGCTCATTCTGCGCGGCCGCCTGATCGAACAGCTGCTCCAGCCGCTCCAAGGCCGCCATCTTGGCGTCAACTCCGCTTAATGTGTCGATGCTTTTAAGGGCGGCAGCGGCGGCCATATGGGGGGCTCTTCATCACGAAATCGGGCCCCCATCAAAAGCCCTTATGCTTAATCTCTGGTGAACGGAAAACCTTGAGACATCAGGCTTTTATTAACTTTGCGGGTCTATGGTGGCGCTGACAGGCAAGGACCCCCCGCATGCCGCTCAAACTGTCGCTGAAACCCGGCGAAAAATTCGTGCTCAATGGCGCCGTTCTTTCCAACGGCGACAAGCGCACCAGCCTGGTGATCCAGAACAAGGCCTGCGTACTCAGGGAAAAGGACATCCTGCAGCCCAAGGACGCCAAGACGCCGGCCCGGCTGGTCTATCTCGCCATCATGATGATGTACCTGGACGGCGACGCCAGCGAAGAACCCTATAACGAATTCGCCCTGCGCATGACCGAGTTCATGGGCGCGATCCAGAATCGCGCCATCCTTGCGCAATGCGTGGATATCAGCCGCGACGTCAACCGGCGCGAATATTACAAGGCGCTGATCTCGTGCCGGAAGCTATTCGAGTATGAACAGGAGCGATTGAATTATGTCCCTGAAAACGTATCAAGACGTTCAGCGCGTAGTTGAAGACCCGCGCGCGACGGAATACCGGCTTTTCGGGCAGGTGACGGGCGCGCTCCTCGACGCCAAGAGCACGAATGCCAAAGGCACCCCTCTGGTCGAGGCGGTGGATTGGAACAAGCGCCTGTGGCGCACCCTGGCAGCCGACTGCATGGATGACCGCAATGCTCTCACCCAGGATGTCCGGGCCAAGATCGTCTCGCTTTCGCTCTTCGTCTCGAAATATTCGCGCAAGGTGACGCGCGAGAAGGCGCCGCTCGACCCCCTGATCCAGATCAATCGCACCATCATGCAGGGCCTGGACGCCAAGGTCGGCTGATTTTCCCCTCTCAAGCTTTTGTTCGAAAGCCGGCGCAGCTCCACGCCGGCTTTTCGTTTTGCGCGGGCCAGCCCTCAAGTAGCGAAGCGGCAGGGCATCAAAAGCCACGGCAAACTTTGCCAGCGCGGCAAATCATGCCTAACCGGCCGAGCTGGCATCATCGGAATACACCAACATAATCAATGACATAAGAAGTTAAGGGCGCTGGCATGCCGATTGCTCATGGAGGGGTGGGTATTACCCCAGGTTCGCGAGAAACGTGCGCCCCCCAAACGAAGTGATGGAGAAATCCCATGTCCTTTAGCGTCAACACCAACACCGGCGCGATGACGGCGCTGCAATATCTGAATCAGACCCAGGGTCAGCTCGATCAGACGCAGAGCGAGATCAATTCGGGCCTGAAAGTTGCGACCGCCAAGGATAATGGTGCCATTTACGCCATTGCCCAGAATCAACGCGGCGCAGTCGCGGGCCTCCAGTCCGTGATCAACAGCTTGAACAACGGTTCTTCCTCGATCGACGTCGCACTCTCCGCGGGCCAGTCGATTTCGGATCTCCTGATCCAGCT
>DATKPL010000039.1:0-4130 GCA_035524155.1 Rhizomicrobium sp. | reverse complement strand
CGAATTTCCCGCCATGACCCCAGGCCGCGATACCTCTTCCGGAGCCGTTTCCCATATCGGCCATGTGCGGGTGGCGAGCTGGAATCTGCTGCGCCGGGTGGGCGCGCGGGCCAGGGATGTGGCCGGGCTGATCCGCGCCTATCATCCCGATCTGCTGCTGTTGCAGGAAGCGACCGAGGAGATCGGCGAGCTTCCCTCGCTGGTGGGCGGCCATTTCTTCCGCCACCCCATGCAGAAGCGCATCTACGGGCTGGCGGCATGGAGCCCGCATGCATTTCCGCCCACCTCGGCGCTGCATCTGCCCATGTCGGTCCTGCCGGCCGCTGTGCCCCGCCGGATGGCGCAGATCATCAAGTTCCACGGCATCACCTTTGCCAATGTTCATCTCAGCCATGGCCAGTTCTTGAATCGCTTCCAGCTCGCCCATATCGCCAACGCGGTGGAAGGCCCCGCCGCGATCATGGGCGATTTCAACGCGGTCGGCCCCATTGTGATGCCGGATTTCCGCGATATCGGTCCGCGCCAATGGACCCACAAGGCCAGCAATGTGGTTTCGCTGCGCCTGGACCGTTGCATGGGGCGCGAAGTGCGCTGCATCCATGCCGCGGTGCTGGACAAGGGGCCGTCGGACCATCATCCGATCCTGCTGGAGCTGATGCATGCGGCCCATGCGCAGCCGGCGCGCGCCGCCTATTCCAGGTCCTGATCGGCGAAGAATTTTTCCAGCAGAGGCTTCTGGCCTTTGGTGATCCGGACCAGCGCGTCATCCTTCCCGAACCATTGGCCGCGATCCACTTCCGGAAAGGATTGAAGCACGCCGCCTTTGCGCGGCCAGACCATCTCGAAGCTGTTGCTGACGAGTTTCGCGGGATCGAAATCGCCTTCCATCGCCCAGGCGTGAAGCCTCTTGCCGCTGGAGAGGCGAAATTCGCCCAGTGGCGTCGCTTCGCCTTGCGGCATCATCCCGGTCTCTTCGCGGAATTCGCGCCGCGCGGCGGCAAGCGGATCCTCGTTCGGGCCGATCAAACCCTTGGGGATGGACCAGGCTCCCAAATCCTTGCCCGCCCAGAAGGGCCCGCCGGGATGGACCAGAAACACCTCCAGCGGTTTCTTCCGGCGATAGAGCAGGATGCCCGCGCTCTCGATCATGCCAGGGTTTGCAGCGTGTGCCGCGCGATCATCTCTTCCTCGTCGGTGGGGACCACCAGGATCGCGAGCTTGCTGTCCGCCGTGCTGATGCGGATATCGTTGCGCGCGTTGGCGTGCGCGTCGAGTTTTGCGCCCAGCCAGGAGAGCTTTTCCACCGTCATGGCGCGGATGTCCGCCGCGTGCTCGCCGATGCCGGCGGTGAAGACCAGGCCATCCAATCCGCCCAGCGAGGCGATGAGCGCGCCGATTTCGCGCACCAGGCGGAAGACGAAAAGCGCCACGGCGTCTTTTGCCGCTTGCGCATGGCTTTGCGCCAAGGTGCGCATGTCGCCGGAAATGCCCGACACGCCTTTGAGGCCGGACTCGTTATAGAGCATGTGCTCCAGCGCCTTAACGTTCATGCCGTCGCGCTCCTGCAGGTAAAGCAGCACGCCCGGATCGATGTTGCCCGGGCGCGTGCCCATCACCAGCCCGTCAAGGGCGGAAAAGCCCATGCTGGTGTCCACGCTCTTGCCGTTCATAAGCGCGCAGAGGCTGGCGCCATTGCCCAGATGGGCGACGATGGTTTTGCCTTCGGCAAGCACGGGCGCGATTTCGGCCAACCGTCCGGCGATATATTCATAAGAAAGGCCATGGAAGCCGTAGCGCCGCACGCCTTCCTGTTCATAGCGGCGGGGAATGGCGATGCGGCGCGCCACATCGGCCATGGTATGATGGAAAGCGGTGTCGAAGGTCACGATCTGCGCGAGGTGCGGGCGCGCGCGGGCGATCGCGCGGATGGGCGCGATATTGTGGGGCAAATGCAGCGGCGCGAGAGGCACCAGCGCGTTGAGCGCCTTGAGCAGGTCCGGCGTGACGCGTTCCGGCCTGACGTGATCGGGCCCGCCATGCACCATGCGGTGGCCGACCGCGACGAGCCGGTCGCCGTCCAGATGCGCCTCCGCCCAGGTAAGCACTTCATCGACCAGGGCATCGAAGGAGGGGGCATGGTCCCAGTCCTTTTCCGCGAACTGTTTTCCCTGCGCGTCCCGGGCGGTCAAATGCGGCGTGCTGTCCAGCTTTTCGATCTCGCCCTTGAGGGAGAGATGCACGGTATCGCCGGCGATCCGGAACAGCGCGAATTTCAGGCTTGAGGAGCCCGCATTGAGGGTCAGGATCGCATCGCTCATGCCTTGCTGCGCTCGGCGATCAGGACGGCCACCGCGCACGACGCCATGCGCGTGCGCTCCGCGTCGGCGCGGCTGGTGAGGATGATGGGCACGCGCGCGCCCAGAACCACGCCCGCCGCATCCGCCCCCGCGAAGAACGACAATTGCTTGGCCAGCATGTTGCCCGCTTCCAGGTCGGGCACCACCAGGATATCGGCCTGGCCCGCCACGGGAGAGACGATGCCTTTTTCCGCAGCCGCCGCCGGGCTGATGGCGTTGTCGAAGGCCAGTGGCCCGTCCAGCACGCCACCGGTGATCTGCCCGCGCTCATTCATCTTGCACAGCGCCGCGGCGTCGAGGGTCGATTTGATCTTGGGATTCACGGTTTCCACCGCCGACAGCAGCGCCACTTTGGGATTTGCGATGCCCATCACATGGGCAAGGTCGATGGCGTTCTGGATGATGTCGCGCTTTTCCTCCACATCGGGGGCGATATTGACCGCGGCATCGGTGATCAGAAGCGGCTTGGGATAGGACGGCACGTCGAACAGATAGACATGGCTGAGGCGGCGCTCGGTGCGGAGATTGCTCGCGGGCGACAACACCGCATGCAGCAATTCGTCGGTGTGGAGCGAGCCCTTCATCAGAAGCTGCGCCTTGCCTTTGGTTACCAGCGCGACGGCTTCCGCTGCCGCAGCCTCGCTGTCCGGCGCATCCACAAGGGCATAGGGCGCGATATCCATCTGCGCGGCCGCAGCCGCCGCCACGATGCGCGCTTTCGGACCGACCAGGATGGGCGCGATCAGGCCGGCCTTGGCCGCTTCGACCGCAGCCCCGATGGCATTGGCATCACAGGGATAGGCGATGGCGGTGGCAAGCGGCGGGTGGCCGGACACGCGAGCCAGAAGCGCGCGGAACCGCTGATGCCGGCTCAACTGCACATCCGGCAGCTCCAGGCGCGGCAGGCGCAATTTTTCCCGCGGTGCTTCCACCAGCGCCTGGCCTTCGGCCACGCGCGCGCCCGCCTGGTTCACGCAGGCGCAATCGAACAGGACGCGCCCATTCTCTTTGCTTTTGACCGTCACGGTGGCGGTGATGCGGTCGCCGATCGCGACGGCCAGAAGGAATTTCAGCGACTGTTCCAGATAGCGCGTGCCGGGCCCCGGAAGTTCGGTGCCCAGAACGCCCGCGATCAGCCCGCCGGTGAAAAGGCCGTGGCCGACCGCGCCTGCCGCCAGCGCATCCCCGTTCGGCGCGTCGACCAGGCTGGGTCCCGCGTCGCCTGTCATTAAGGCGAAGAAGTCCAGATCCTCGCGCGCGAAAACGCGCGTGAGGCTGGCGCTGTCGCCGATCGCGATCTCGGCGAAGGTGCGGTTCTCGAGCAGTGCCCCCATCAAATTTTCCTAATAAGGCCAGACCCAATCGCGGATCGCCGGCATGTCCTCACCATGTTGGCGGATATAGGCTTCATGGTCCACCAGCCGGTCCCGCAATTTCTGGCGCAGATAGACCGCATCGGGCCGGGGCACATAATCCAGCACGCTGTCCACCAGGTGGAAGCGATCCAGCCTGTTCCTCACCACCATGTCGAAGGGCGTGGTGGTGGTGCCTTCCTCCATGAAGCCATGGACATGGAAATTGTCGTGATTGGTGCGCTTATAGGTAAGGCGATGGATCAGGGTGGGATAGCCGTGATAGGCGAAGATCACCGGCTTGTCGGTGGTGAAGAGCGCATCGAACTCCTTGTCGTCCAGGCCGTGGGGATGCTGGCTGGGCGATTGCAGGGTCATCAGGTCCACCACATTGACCACGCGGATCCTGATCTCGGGCTGT
>DATKPL010000038.1:0-3757 GCA_035524155.1 Rhizomicrobium sp. | reverse complement strand
GATCGCGTTTGAGTCCCCTGCCCGGCCTCACGTTTCCGTGAGCCACCTCGCGGCCCCCTTTTTCTTCAGCCGCAAGGGGAATCTTCCGATCCCTTCGCCTGTAAAAATAATAGCCGCCCCCCCGCTTTCCAAGCCCTATTTTGGGGTTTGAAGCGCCAGAACCCGTGGAATTCCGGCCAAATCGGGTGCGACACGGACGCTCGTGAGGTTCCGAAACAAGGGTTCCACCTGTTCCGCCTGGCCCTGGCCCAGTTCCAGGAATGCCATTCCGCCCGGCTTGAGCAGCCGCGGCAAAAGCCCCGCGAGGGCACGATAGGCGTCGAGCCCGTCCTGTCCGCCATCCAAAGCCGCGCGCGGTTCGTGGAGCCGCACGTCGGTATCGAGATTTTCGATATCGGCTGTCGGAATATAGGGCGGATTGGAAAAGATCAGATCGAATGGCCCCCGCGCCTCACTCCAGTCAGACGCGGCGATCCTGCCCCGCGCCGCCAGGCCATGACGCGCGAGATTGGCTTCGGCATAGGCAAACGCTTGCGGAGAATTTTCGAAGCCCACGCCTTCGGCGTTGGGAAATTCCTTGAGCGCGGCAGCCAGCAAGGCCGCCGAACCCGTGCCGAGATCGGCAATGGAAAGCCTTGCATTGCGATCCGGCATCGCCGCCAGCGCTTCCTCGATCAGGGTTTCGGTCTCGGGCCTTGGCACCAGCACGCCGGGACCGACTTTGAAATCCATGCTCCAGAATTCACGGGTGCCGCGGATATAGGCGACAGGCTCGCGGGCCAGACGACGCGCAATGAAGCGCTCGAAACGGGCGGCTTCCTCCGTGGTCGGTTGGCGCTCGGCGGCGATCAGATGCTCGCGCGTCACCCCCATGGCATGGGCCAGAAGAATGCGCGCATCGATCCGGGCGCCGTCCACGCCGGCCGCACTCAGGCGATCGGTTGCGTCATGAAGAAGATCGCGGATGCTCAAGCGTCTTCGGCCTCGAACGCGGCCAGGCGGTCGGCCTGGTCCTGCGCCACCAGCGCATCGATCACGTCCGACAATTCATCCCCGGTGATGATGCGGTCGAGTTTGTAGAGCGTGAGGTTGATGCGGTGATCGGTGACGCGGCCTTGCGGGAAATTGTAGGTGCGGATGCGCTCGCTGCGGTCGCCCGAGCCGATCAGGCCCTTGCGCTCGCTGGCGCGCGCCGCATCCACACGCGCCCGCTCGGCCTCGAACAGCTTGGCCTTGAGCAGCTTCATCGCCTTGGCCTTGTTCTTGTGCTGGGATTTCTCTTCCTGCATCGCCACCACGATACCTGTGGGCATGTGGGTGATGCGCACCGCGCTCTCGGTCTTGTTGACATGCTGACCGCCGGCGCCCGACGCGCGATAGACGTCGATACGCAGATCCTTGTCCTGGATGTCCACATCCACGTCTTCCGGTTCGGGCAAAACAGCCACAGTGGCCGCCGAGGTATGAATGCGGCCCTGGCTCTCGGTCACCGGCACGCGCTGGACGCGATGGCCGCCGGATTCGAATTTGAGCTTGGCATAGGCGCCGCGGCCTTCCACTTCCAGGGTCGCTTCCTTGATCCCGCCCAGGTCGCTTTCGCTCATGGAAAGAAGCTCGGTCTTCCAGCCCTGCAGCGCGGCATAGCGCTGGTACATGCCGAGCAGGTCGGCGGCGAACAACGCCGCCTCGTCGCCGCCGGTGCCGGCGCGCACTTCGACGATGGCGGATGAGGAATCCATCGCGTCCTTGGGCAGAAGCTGGATCTTCAATTCGCGATCCAGCGCTTCCAGCCTGGGCTTGAGCTCGGCGCGTTCCTGTTCGGCCAGGCCGCGCATTTCGCTGTCGCTGGAAGGATCGGCGATCAAGGCGTCGGCATCCTCGATCTGCTTCTGGGTCGAGCGATAGGCGCGCGCGGCCTCGATCACGGGCGAAAGCTCGGCATGCTCGCGGGATAGTTTGACGAATTGGGAGCCGGACGCGCCCGATGCCATCTCGCTTTCCAGCGCGGCATAGCGGTCGAGCAGGCGCTCCAGCTTGGCGGCAGGAATCATTAAAACTCACCATGGGCGGGCCCCACCGCGCGAAGCGCGGCAAAGGGATAAATCCGGCCATTCATAACATATTGCAGGATGGGTGCGGCCTGGGTGGCCGCCTCAAGGGCGGCCATGGACTACTGCGCGGCTTCGAGCGGCTCTTGGGCGCCGTTGCGCTCGGCCTCGATCTCGGCGGCTTTCTTCTCGCAAAGCTCGACGATGTGGTCGACCAGATTTTCGTTGTCGAGCCGGTAACTGGGCTTGCCGTTCAGATAGATCTGGCCATGGCCCTTGCCCGCGCCGCCGCCGGTAAAGCCCAGATCGGTTTCGCGCGCTTCGCCCGGGCCATTCACCACGCAGCCGATGATGGACAGCGACATGGGCGTGGAGATGTGCTTGAGCCGGTCTTCCAGCAGCTTGACCGTGTCGATCACGTTGAAGCCCTGGCGCGCGCAAGATGGGCAGGAAATGATGTTCACGCCCCGATGGCGCAGGTTGAGCGACTTCAGGATGTCGAAACCCACCCGCACTTCTTCCACTGGATCGGCGGACAGAGAAACGCGGATGGTGTCGCCGATGCCGCTCCAGAGCAGCATGCCCATGCCGATCGAGGATTTGACCGTGCCCGAGATCATGCCGCCGGCTTCCGTGATGCCCAGATGGATGGGGCAGTCGATGGCGTCGGCCAGGCCCTGATAGGCGGCCACCGCCAGGAACGGATCGGAGGCCTTCACCGAGATCTTGTATTCATGGAAATCGAGGTCATCCAGAATCTTGGCGTGATTGAGCGCGCTCTCGACCATCGCTTCGGGGCATGGCTCGCCATAACGCTCCAGCAAATCCGGTTCCAGCGAGCCGGCATTGACGCCGATGCGCATGGAGCAGCCATGATCCTTGGCCGCCTGCACCACTTCGCGCACGCGGTTCGCATTGCCGATATTGCCGGGGTTGATGCGCAGGCAGGCCGCGCCGTTCACCGCCGCCTCGATGGCGCGCTTGTAGTGGAAATGGATGTCGGCCACGACGGGAATGGCCGCCGCCGTGGTGATGGCCTTCATCGCCTTGGTGGCATCCTCATCGGGGCACGAGACGCGGACGATATCCGCGCCCGCTTCTTCGATGCGGCGAATCTGGTCGATGGTGGCGCGGGCGTCGCCGGTGACCGTGTTGGTCATGGTCTGCACTGTGATGGGCGCGTCGCCGCCGACGGGCACCTTGCCCACCATGATCTGGCGCGACTTGCGCCGGTGAATGTCGCGATAGGCGCGGATGCTCATGGACTGTCCTTAATGTGCGTTGAACCGGTCCACAAGGGATTGCGGCTCCAGTGATACCCGCCCGAGAATTTCCTGGCTCTGTCCCACCGGCCCCAGCACCTGGCCATCCAGATCCACTTCGATCGCACCTGCATTGCTGGTGGCGAGATAGAGACCCGGCAGATTCGGCACCAGATAGGAATCACCGGCCTTGAGATCGCGATTGAGATAGAGCGAACCGTCTTCGCCGCGCACCGTGACGCGCGTATCGGACCGGACTTTCAGGACGACACGGGGATTGCGGTTCTGCTCGCCATAAACCGTGCCGCCCGTGGTGCCGATGGTGGAAACGGCGTTATCCGTGACCGGGGGTTTGACCGATGCGGGGGCCGGCAAGGACGACATGCTGGCCGAAGGCGCAGCGGCGGACGAAGCGGGAGCGGAATTGACTGGCGCAGCAGGCGCGGC
>DATKPL010000037.1:0-3288 GCA_035524155.1 Rhizomicrobium sp. | reverse complement strand
GTTCAGCCCGCTTCGGTGCCCGATATCGGCATTTCTCGCGAGGTCGCGGGCCGCGATATCGGCCCAACTCCGGATGGGCTTTAGTAGGCCCGTTCCACACAGAAGTCGGCAATATCGGAAAGCGCGTTGCGGATGTCGCTGGCGGGCAGAACGGCCAATGCCGCCTTGGCGATATCGGCATAGGCGCGGGCCCGGCGCATGGTTTCCTGGATGCTGCCGGTCTGTTCCACCAAACTGATGGCGTGATGAAGATCGGCTTCGGTCTGGTTGCCGGTTTCGATCACCCGGCGCCAGAATACCAAAGCCGTTTCGTCGGCGCGCGCTACCGATAGGATAATGGGCAAGGTCATCTTGGCTTCACGGAAATCATCGCCCACCGATTTGCCCATCAGGGCCTGGCGGCCGGAATAATCCAGCGCGTCGTCCACCAGCTGGAAGGCGATGCCCAGATTTTCGCCATAGGTGCGCATGGCCATGATGTAGTGATCGCCGCGTCCGGTCAGCACCGCACCGCCTTCGGACGCGGCCGCGAACAGGGCCGCGGTCTTGGCCGAAACGACCTTCATGTAGTGGTCTTCGCTCACGCCCAGATTGTTGGCCGAGCCCAGCTGCATCACTTCGCCTTCGGCGATCACGGCGCTGGCGCGCGACAGGATCGCCAGTACGGTGAGGTTCTCGGTTTCCACCATCAACTGGAAAGCGCGTGAGAAAAGATAATCGCCCACCAGCACCGGCGGCTTGTTGCCCCAGACCAGATTGGCAGACACCTTGCCGCGCCGAAGCGTGCTTTCGTCCACCACATCGTCATGCAGCAAGGTCGCGGTGTGGATGAACTCCACCGCCGCGGCCAGGCGGATATGGCCTTCGCCCTGATAACCGCCGGCGATCGCCGCCGCCAAGGTCAAAAGTGGGCGCAAGCGCTTGCCGCCGGAATCGATCAGATGCCGCGCCAGATCGGGGATCAATTCCACGCTGGACGCCATGCCTTTGCGGATCAAACGGTCGGCGGCCGTCATGTCGGCGGCGACCAGCATGTTCAACCGCTCGACCGGAGAAATGCCCTGGCTCGAACGTTCTTCTTTCAGCATATCAAGCCTGATCTCGGGACTTTCGGGGGGCCGAATTTATGAAAGCCGCATGGGCAGGGTCAAGCAGTCCGCACCCACTCGCGACAAATTGAGATTTCGGTTTATACCTTTGTTATGCGTGTGGTGCTGAAAACCAACAATCCCGTGGTGCTGTCCTATGCCACGCATGTGCTGGAGGAATCCGGCATAGCGGCGCAGATCTTCGATACCCATGCCAGCATCATGGATGGCAGCATGGCGATGGTGCCGCGCCGGCTGATGGTGGCGGATGAGGATTATACACGCGCGGAAAAGCTTCTGCGCGCGGCTGTCCCCGAAGCCATGCCATGAATGCCCCCTCTGACCTCCGCAGCTTCGCTTTTGGCGCTCCGGCTTGCGCCTGCGCGCCTGCAAGCGCTGCTACGGTCATCTCCCCCGCCAGCATGCTTTGCATGCGCGGGGGAGACTGGGCACGACCGAGCTTCAACACATGACAGTCGATAAATTCCTCGGCGGCAAAGTCGTCATCGCTCAATCCGAAACCGGATTTCGCGCCGGGCTGGATGCGGTGATGCTGGCGGCTGCGGTACCTGGCGTTATGACCGCGCTGGAATTGGGCGCGGGCGCGGGCACCGCCAGCCTGTGCCTGGCGACGCGGCTGACAGCCGCAACCGTCACCGGGATCGAAATCGATCCAGCATTGGTCACGCTCGCCAACGAGAATGCCGCCGCCAATGGCATGGAGCGGCGCGTGACATTCGCCACCGCCGACATCTTTGCATTGCCGCCCGAATGGAAGCGCGAATTCGAAGCGGTGCTGATGAACCCGCCTTTCCATGGCGAAGGTCAAAGCTCGCCCGATGCGGGCCGCGCCCACGCCCTGATGGACAACGGTTCGCTTCGTGACTGGCTGGAGGCCGGGCTGAAGCGCACCGTTTCGGGCGGAAGTTTCACCGCCATCCTCCGGGCCGACCGGCTCAATGAGGCCCTGGCGGCGCTGCCTGAGGCGGGAGTGACCGCGTTCCCGCTCTGGCCGAAGGCGGGCGAGGCCGCGCGCCGGGTGGTGGTCCAGGTCCGCAAGGGGTCGCGGGCTCCGTTCCGGCTTCTGCCGGGGCTGATTCTGCACCAGGAAAGCGGGGCCTATACCCCCGAGGCTGACGCCATATTGCGGGGCGAAGCCGCGCTTGCCCTAGTGGGGGGCGGACTATAGTTTCCGGCGCGTTTCCGGAGACCAGCGGTGCCCAACCCAAAGGCGAAAACCTTTCAGGACCTGATCCTTACGCTCCAGCAATTCTGGGCGGGGAAGGGCTGCCTGATTCTTCAGCCTTACGACAATGAGATGGGTGCGGGCACTTTCCACCCCGCCACCACCTTGCGCGCGCTGGGGCCGCATGCCTGGAACGCCGCCTATGTGCAGCCGTCGCGCCGGCCCAAGGACGGACGCTATGGCGAGAACCCAAACCGCCTGCAGCATTACTACCAGTTCCAGGTGATCATGAAGCCTGCGCCCGAGAATATGCAGGAGCTTTATCTGGAATCGATCCGGGCGATCGGCCTCGATCCCAATCTGCACGATATCCGCTTTGTCGAAGACGATTGGGAGAGCCCGACCCTGGGCGCCTGGGGCCTGGGCTGGGAAGTCTGGTGCGACGGGATGGAGATCACCCAGTTCACCTATTTCCAGCAGGTGGGCGGGATCGATTGCGATCCGGTCGCCGCCGAAATCACCTACGGCCTCGAGCGTCTGGCCATGTATGTGCAGGACGTGGAATTCGTCTACGACCTTAAATTCAACGACCAGTTCCGTTATGGCGAAGTCTTCCTCCAGAACGAGAAGGAATTCTCGGCCTATAATTTCGAGCGCGCCGACACGGAAATTCTCTTCCGCCATTTCGCCGAAGCCGAGAAGCAGTGCCGCGAATTGCTGGATGAACCCAAGCTGGCATTGCCCGCCTACGACCAGTGCATCAAGGCCAGCCATGCCTTCAATCTGCTGGATGCGCGCGGCGTGATCAGCGTGACGGAGCGTGCTGCCTATATCGCGCGGGTACGCGCCTTGGCCAAAGCCTGCTGCGAGGCGTGGCTGGAAACGCCGATGGGCCGGTACCGGCCGCGCGAGGGAACCTGATGCCCGATCTGCTGTTGGAATTGTTCAGTGAGGAAATCCCCGCCCGCATGCAGGCCGGCGCGGCGCGCGATCTTGAGCGTCTGGTGGTGGGTG
>DATKPL010000036.1:0-2144 GCA_035524155.1 Rhizomicrobium sp. | reverse complement strand
CGCGCGCCCAGGCCCGCACGCGCGCGGGGCATTTCCACCGCGCTGGCCGTCGAGGCCGACCAGACCGCGATTGCAACCTGCGCCGCGCAGGGATTGAAAGTCACGGCTCTTACCATCGATTCCGACGGCGTGCCGATTGCGCTGATCTCGGGCGACGGCGCCGCGACCATCACCCAGCGCATTGCCTCGGGCAAAGCGGAAACCGCGCTCAAGACCAAGATGACCAGCGGCGAAGCCGTCGAGCGCGCCAAGACCGATCAGCCCTTCATGGCGCAATTGATGGCCGATCCCGCCATGGGACCGCCGCGCAAGGGCGGCGTGCCCATCAATGTGGGCGGCGAGGTGATCGGCGCCATTGCGGTATCAGGCGCGCCGTCGGGAGACCAGGACGAGCCCTGCGCCAAGGCGGGCCTCGCCAAGATTCAGGACCGCATTCATTGAGCAAATTCCGCGCGGCCTGCGTCCAGCTTCGGTCTGGCGAAGATGTCGCGCAGAATATCCGCGACGCCGCATACTGGATTCGCGCCGCCGCAAGGGACGGCGCGCAATTCATCGCTACGCCCGAGAATACCACGCTGATGGCGGCCGATGGCGGGGCCAAGCTGGCGCAGAGTTTTGACGAAGCGCATGATCCGGCGCTGCCGGTCTTCAGCGATCTCGCCAAAGAATTGGGCGTCTGGTTCTTGATCGGTTCGCTGGCGATCAAGGTGAGCGACGCCAAGACCGCCAACCGTTCTTTCCTGTTTTCGCCGGACGGCGCTATCGCGGCGCGCTACAGCAAGATTCATCTCTTCGATGTCGATCTGCCCTCGGGCGAGACCTATCGGGAGTCCAACACCGTGGCAGGCGGCGATGAAGCGGTGGTGGCCGGCACGCCTTGGGGCAAGATCGGCTTATCGGTCTGTTATGACATCCGCTTCGCCGGCCTTTATCGCGCGCTGGCCAAGAAGGGCGTATTCGCCTTCACCGCGCCCTCGGCCTTCACCGAGACTACCGGCAAGGCGCACTGGCATGTCCTGCTTCGGGCGCGGGCGATCGAGAATGGCGCTTTCATGATCGCGCCGGCGCAAGGCGGGCTCCATGCCAATGGGCGGTGCACCTATGGCCACAGCCTGATCGTCAGCCCCTGGGGCGAAATTCTGGCCGAAGGCGGGACCGATCCCGGCATCGTCGCGGCCGAGATCGATCCGGAATGGTCCAAAGAGGCGCGCGCAAAGGTCCCAAGCCTTAACCACGATCGAGCCTTCGGCCCGCCTTGAGCGGCATCATCGTCCGGAATAATGTCCGGCGAGCCCCGGGGGCGGGCCGTTGGAGCGCACAGGGCCGTGATCGTCTACAATCTGCGTTGCAAGAACGGCCACGAATTCGAGGGCTGGTTCCGGGACAGTTCTGCCTTTGACACCCAGGCGGGCGAGGGAAAGCTCTGCTGCCCCACCTGCAATTCGCGCCGGGTCGAAAAGGCCATCATGGCGCCTGCGGTGGCAACCAGCGAACGTCCTGCGCTCTCCAATCCCGATGCCCGCCAGATGCGGCAATTCATGACGGGCCTGCGCAAATATGTGCAAGAGAACGCTGAATATGTGGGGCCGAAATTCGCCGAGGAAGCGCGCAAAATCCATTATGGCGAGTCGGTGGACCGCCATATTTACGGCGAGACCACCATGGAAGAGGCAAAGGAGCTGGTCGAGGAAGGCGTGGACGTGGCGCCCCTGCCGCCTGACCTGGAAAACGCCAACTGACCGGCTGCTAGCAGGCCATTTCTCGCCCCGCCACCACCATGTAGTTGACATCCACATCATGGGACAGACGCCAATCCCAGGTCAAAACGTCAAAGAAAACACCCTGTGTTTTCAGTATAGTTAGACCTGTTTCTTCCAGCGATTTTTGAATCACGCCCGGCGGCAGGAAGCGGTTCCAGTCGTGTGTGCCCTTTGGCATCCATTGCAGCACATATTCGGCGGCGAATTTGGCCAGGGCCAGGGATTTGAGGGTCTTGTTGATGGTGGCAACGATGGTGATCCCGCCAGGTTTCACCAACCTGGAACAAGCCGCCAGGTACGCCTTCACGTCAGCGACATGCTCGACCACTTCCATGTTGAGCACCACGTCGAAGCGTTCGCCGGCCTCGGCCAGGGCCTCGGCCG
>DATKPL010000035.1:0-3002 GCA_035524155.1 Rhizomicrobium sp. | reverse complement strand
CGCTGGAATTGAAAATCGCCAAAACGATCGCCAACCCGAAAACACAGATTCTCGGAAACGATCTGAAGAAGGGCGAGCGCCCGCAGATCGTGGTGCCTGCGGGTCGCTGGCAATGCGCACGCACGCTGGGCGATTTTACATTGGTGGGATGCACCGTGGCGCCGGGATTTCTGTTCGAGACATTTGAGTTACACCATCACCATGGCCGGGCTTGACCCGGCCACCCAGTGCGAGCGGTAGCGAGCGAAGAGTCTTTGTGCGCGCCGACGCGCGCTTGCTGGGTGGCCGCATTAAATGCGGCCATGGTGAATTATTTTTTCGGCAACACCTTCGCCAAAGCCCGCGCGATTGCGCGCGAGGAAGCGCGGCCTTCGTAACCGTGTTCGGGGTTGAACGTCACGATCAGAGATTTTCCGCTCAGGGCGATGGTCGGCCTGTTGCCCGCTGCCACCATCACCATGCTGACATGCTTGGCCAAAGCCTCGCGTCCCGGCGCGGCGATGCTGAAACGATCCAGCCCGCGCACCGTGTTTTCCAGCGTGTCGAAAGCAAAGGCGCGCATCAGGGCGTTGGCAGCGAGCGCCGCCCAATCGGCGGTGAAGTTCAAACGAAGCCCGCGCGTATAGGCCAGATGCTCGGCCTCATCGCCCGCGGCATTCTGCATGTCGCTGAGCGACACGTTGGGCGGCGATGGCGCAACCGCATCGCCGGTGCGCACGGCGGGCAAGCCGTTGGGCGCCGCGTCGGTATAGAGCGTCATGCCGCCCCAGCCGGCGACCTGCAGCGCCGTCTCGCCGGAATCGTATTTGAGTTCGCGCCCGCCCAGCGAAGCATGCGCGGTATAGAGAACGAAAACTTCCGGATCGCCGTCGAAGCGCAAAAGGAAATTGTCGCCGTCCTGCGTCAGCGAAAACTTCACCGTGTCGGCGGCGGCATAAGCGCCGGGCGCGACATCGCCCAGCCGCTCGGACGTCATGCGTTCGCCCAGCGACTCCTGCGCATGCAAGGGCGTTGTCGCGCTCATCAAAAGGAGCGCAGCGATTGCAATGAAAAATCTGGCCATTGCGCCTGTTGATCTCTTAACGACAATCCTGCGCGTCGCGCATGCGCCCCCTCAGGCTTTGGCACCATCGCAAACGAATAGGGCGACATTAAGGAGTGGGTTTTGGAAGTGGTTGGTTGGACTTTCTTATCCCATTAATTCGTCATCACCCGGCCCGCAGGTCCGGGTGATCCATTTTTGCTTGAAGGAAGATGGGTTGCCCGGACAAGCCGGGCAATGACGGGCTTTTGGAGATGAATTTCAATCCGATCCCTACAAATCGTCGAACCTGCCGCCGCGTCCCCTGCCGGCCGCAAAGCGGGCGGCGCCTTCGCGCGCTTCATCGCTGGCCAGCGTGGCGCGGCCATGTGCGAATTCGTTTGCCATCGCCGCGATCGTGTCCGCGTCCCATTGTTCGTACACGGACAGTCTGTCGCCCTTGAGACACGTTTGCGGAAAGCGCGCGATCTCCGCCGCCAGTTCTTGCGCGCCTCGCAATGCTTCGCCCTTGGGCACGACACGATTGGCCAGGCCCATCGCGAAGGCTTCCATGGCCCCGACCGCGCGGCCCGTCAGGATCATGTCCATCGCGCGCGACTGGCCGATGAGGCGCGGCAGGCGCACCGTGCCGCCGTCGATCAAGGGCACACCCCAGCGGCGGCAGAACACGCCGAAGATCGCATCGTCCTCCGCCACGCGCAGATCGCACCACAGCGCCAGTTCCAGCCCGCCCGCGACGGCATGACCCGCGATGGCTGCGATCACCGGTTTGGTGAGGCGCATCCGCGTCGGACCCATCGGCGCATCGGCCGCCAGCGAATCGTCTTTGGGATCGGCGAGGCGATTGCCGCGCCCGTCAGCCACGCCTTTGAGGTCGGCGCCGGCGCAGAACGTGCCGCCTTCGCCCGCGAGCACCGCGACAAGCGCCGTATCGTCCCGTTCGAATTCGAGAAACGCCGCCGCCAGCGCATCCGCCGTCGGCCGGTCCACGGCATTGCGCGCCTGTGGGCGGTTTATGATGACGGTGGTCACGGCGTCTTTACGTTCGACGCGTATTGTCTCGCCCATCCGCTTTCTCCTTGGCAGGGGGAACAAATCTGACTAAACCACGCCCAAAATCTTACCTTCGCAATCCCCGCGTGAGGAATTTGCTGTGACCACCAATCCCAACAGTTTCAAATCCCGCCGGACCCTTTCGGTGGGCGGCAAAAGCTACGCCTATTACAGCCTTGTCGCTGCGGAAAAGGCGGGGCTGAAGGACATTTCCAGGCTGCCCTATTCGATGCGGGTGCTGCTGGAGAACCTGCTGCGCTGGGAAGACGGCAAGACCGTCAAGGCCGACGATGTGAAGGCGGTGGCGGCATGGGCCAAGACGCGCAAGTCCGATCGCGAGATCGCGTTCCGCCCCGCGCGCGTGCTGATGCAGGATCTGACCGGCGTTCCCGCCGTGGTCGATCTGGCCGCGATGCGCGATGCGATGAAGAAGCTGGGCGGCGATCCGGAGAAGATCAATCCGCTGGCGGAAGTGGATCTCGTCATCGACCATTCGGTGATGGTGGACAATTTCGGCGCCAAGGATTCGTTCAAGAAGAACGTCGCCATCGAATATGAGCGCAACATGGAACGCTATCAGTTCCTGCGCTGGGGCCAGCAGGCCTTCGCGAATTTCCGCGTCGTGCCGCCGGGCACGGGCATCTGCCATCAGGTGAATCTGGAATATCTGGCGCAGACGGTTTGGACGCGCAAAGTCAAGGAAGACATCAAGGCCGTGGTTGACTGGGTCAAGACCCGCTCGTCCGACCGCGAAATCGCCTTCCGCCCCGCCCGCGTCCTGATGCAGGACCTGACCGGCGTGCCGGCGGTGGTGGATCTGGCCGCCATGCGCGATGCCATGAAAAACCTGGGCGGCGATCCGGAGAGGATCAATCCGCTGGCGGAAGTGGATCTTGTCATCGACCAC
>DATKPL010000034.1:0-10804 GCA_035524155.1 Rhizomicrobium sp. | reverse complement strand
GCGGCCCTGGGCGTCGGCTTGCCAAATCTCAATCATCGCATCCGGTACCGGCTGCCCGTCACTATCCAGAACCCGCCCGAAGATCTCGATTTTTTCGCCCTCGACGTTCTCACGCGCCGCCGGCTCGCGCAGAAGATAATGCTCCAGCGGCATCAGATCGGTACGCGCGCCAAGTTCGGACATGCCGGTGAGATCCGCGCCGCCTTTCCATGGCAACCCATAGTGGAAGAAGGGGCCAACGGTCTGCCACGGTGTCTGGCCAAACAATTCCTTGCTTTGGTTATCCATCGCGCCCCTCCATCGGTGTGGCATGGCGGCCGCGCAAGACAAAGTCGAACAGGTAACTCAGAGCGAAATTGGGCTCGGTAGTATCGATGTCGAAGCGCGCCACCATGCGGTCGCGATAAGGCATGGCGACCGCATTCGCGATGGGGTCGATAAGAATCAACGGATCGTCGGGGAAATACATCTGCGTCACCAGACGCGTGGCGAACGCCGGCCCGAGCAACGACAGATGAATATGTGACGGCCGCCACGCATTGTGGTGATTGCCCCAGGGATAAGCTCCCGGCCGGATAGTGGTGTAGCGATAACGGCCGTGCGCGTCACTCATCACGCGGCCCATACCGGTGAAATTGGGGTCAAGCGGCGCCGGCCAATTGTCCCGGGCATGGATATAGCGTCCCGCGGCGTTGGCTTGCCAGATCTCGATCACAGTGTTGGGAACGGGCCGGCCATATTCGTCCAGCACCCGGCCGGTCACGACAATGCGCTGGCCCAGCGGCGCGCCCTTATGCTGCTTGGTCAGGTCGGCCAGCGCCGGTCCCATCAACAGATCCCAGCATTGCGCCGGCCCGGACGTTTCGGTGGTCGTCTGGGGAATTCGAACCAACGGCTGGGACGGCGCCCGTTTTACCGTCGAAGCGTACGGCGGAAAATAGGAGGGTGGCTGGGCCTTCTCATCCTCGCGTTTATAGAGATCAGCCATTATGGCGCCCCAACATCCAGCGGCAGCCCCACATAGCTTTCGGAGAAAGCGGTCTGCAGCGCCTCAGACTGACGCAGATAGGCCAATTCCGCGACCTGTATTTTGCGGGAGAACGCGTCAGCTTCGGCAAATCGGTGGGTGAGGCCGGTAAACCACCAGGAAAAACGCTCAGCCTTCCATACCCGCGCCAGCGCCCGGGCCGAATAGCCGTCCAGGCCACCTGTCTTTCCGGTCCGGTAGAAATCCGCCAGCGCCTGCGACAGCATCGCAGCATCGGACACGGCAAGATTGAGCCCCTTGGCGCCCGTGGGAGGCACGATATGTGCCGCATCACCAAGCAGGAAAAGTTTGCCGTAACGCATCGGCTCCGTAACGAAACTGCGCAACGGCGTGATACTTTTCTCAATGGACGGGCCGCGCGTGACATGTGCGTCAGGGCCCAGCCTGAGCGTCACCTCGTCCCAGAAGCGCTCGTCGGGCCAGTTCTCGATTTTTTCGTCCAGTCCGCACTGCACATAATAGCGGCTTCGGCTCTTTGATCGCATGGAGGCGAGGGCGAAGCCGCGATCATGATTGGCATAGATCAACTCGTGATGAGCGGGCGGCACATCGGCGAGAATACCCAGCCAGCCGAACGGATAAACACGCTCGAATTCCTGCCGGACCCCTTCCGGTATGGCGCTTCGGCTGATGCCATGAGAGCCGTCGCATCCGGCGATAAAATCGCAGTCGAGCCTTTCCTCGCGGCCATCCTTGCGCCAGGTCACAAAGGGCGCGCCAGCGACATCGTGCAGCGCCACATCCGCCGCATCGAAGATGACGGGCATGTTCTGGGCCGCGGCAGCCTCGAAGAGATCGTGCATCACCTCCTGCTGGCTGTAGATCACCACGCGCCGGCCGCCGCTGCGGGCCGCCATGTCGATGCGGAACATCTTGCCGCCGCCGACAAGATTGACGCCTTCATGCACCAATCCTTGGGCGCGCAGCCGGCCGTCGAGAGCGAGCCCGGCGAGAACATCCATTGTGATCTGTTCCAGCACGCCCGCGCGAACCCGGCGTTCGACGTAGGACCGATCGCGCCGCTCCAGCACGGTGGCCACGACGCCTGCGCGCCTGAGCAGATGCGCAAGGAACAGCCCCGCGGGGCCCGCGCCGATGATCGCAACCTGCGTGCGCACCAGGCTCTGGCCCCTCTATCGCTGCAGAACCTCAATGGATGTGCCGGCATCCAGATGCACGATCGCCTTGGCCGGATCGAAATTCACCCCGATCGGGTCTTTTCCGGCAGCGATCGCCTCCAGCTGGTCGCGAAAGACTTTGCGCAACATCGAAACACCGCGATCGCTGGAATTGAGATGCTCCTCCGAATGAAGCGTAATCTCACCCTGGCTCACTTGCGTTTCATAGTCGCCAGGCATCTTGCGATGCTCTTCTTCCGTGAGTTCTTGCCATAGCTTGCCGGCATAACGAGACCTTATGTCTCCAAGCTCGCCGGATTTGCGAACGCGGCCCGCGGCATAGATCCGGAAATGCGTGTCATCTATGGGGAGCACCCAGCCGAGATGCGAACATGACCCTTCGGTCTCTCCACGCGGGTTGGGAACGGCGCGGATAGTGGGCAGGACCGTTTCGGTGACACGGCGATGGGTACCGCCCTCGATTTCCCGGAGTTGAATAGCGAGCGTTCCACGTTCGGTGTATTCGAACTTCACTTTCGGCATCAGCGCCATTCTTGCCGTGAACTGGTTGCCGCTGAACGAGCCATGCAAGATGGGCACGTGGAAGGGATCCATCACGTTTTCAAAATGCTGGAGCCAGTTGCAGGGCACGAGCACCGGGCCGCCGGTGCCGATGCTGTGATCGTCGGCCTCGATGAATTCACCGGGCTCCAAATTTTCCAGGACATTGTAGCGCGGAAGCACCGGTTCCTTTTCCGGTGGCCCCATATAGGCGAAAATCAAGCCATAAAGCTCCTTGACCGCGTAATAGGGTTGGCGCACCAGGCGGCATGTCTTGGCGCCGTTCTCGGGTTCGCAAGGCTGGTCGATGCAACGCCCATCCACGGTGAACTTCCAACCGTGATAGCAGCAACGAATGCCATCTTCCTCGACGCGCCCATAATAAAGCGAGGCGCCGCGGTGAATGCAGCGCGGATAAAGGAGGCCGGGATGGCCCGCGCCGTCACGGAAGAGGATCAAATCTTCTCCCAGCACCCGGATTTGCCGGGGCACGGCAGTCGCGTCCGAGGATAGGCCGACGGGATGCCAATAGCGCCGCAGCAATTCGCCCATCGGCGTGCCTTGGCCGACCAGGGTGAATTTCTCGATGAATGTGGGAATGGGCCGTCCGTAGCCGGTCGCGCGATCAGTCATTACCCCTCCATACTCGAAGCTATCCCAGGCTGCGCGTTGGTAACCTATTGATTAAGCACTTGAACAGCGCATTGACTCCCATGACTTGACCGCCAAATGCGACAGACACATCAACCCAGACAAGAGCAGTATTATGATCACTGGTGCGACCAAAGCGAGTGGGGAAAATCGCATTTGGATTGCTGACTGCAAACCTGCTTGAGCTGGTTCGGCGCAATCGGGCCGGCCTCCTTCGCCGGCATCTGCTTTGTCCGCACCACGGTTTGGCATCTGGCAGAAGCGAAATTTTCGCTTGCGGCAACAAGATCGGGGAAAAACACAATTCCTGCCGCAGCTGAAGGGTCGATGATCGTTTGCATTTATGCTTCGCCTTCCCAGGCGGGCGTTTTCAGCAGACCAAGTAGAAACCCTCGTCACCGATGCGCTTCGGACTAGATGCCAAACCGAAGGCCGTGCGGAAGGTAATGGTGGCAACGCTAAAGCGATGATCCAGTCAGCGCATCGTGTTGTGGCCCAAAGGGGCACGCTGAGAATGGAACGATAGACGCAGCAAGCGATGAGGCAGTCATAGAGATTCCGTGGACGTCACGCGGACCCAGCAAACCGAAGAGAGAAATACCAGCGCCCGAGAGAAACCGTGTGCCAGGGTGACCATGGATTTTTGCTCCGAGAAAACGCTTGGGAGCGCCTCAGCCAGGAAAAAATCCGGATCTCAAGAATGAATGGTGGGTGATGCAGGAATCGAACCTGCGACCCGCTGATTAAGAGTCAGCTGCTCTACCAACTGAGCTAATCACCCAACGCCGCCGGCTTCTAAAGGGCCCGCGGGAGGCGCCTCTTAGCAGAGGGGTATCCCCCTGTCCAGAAAAGGGTTTGGCCGATCCACACATGCGAAAAACCGCGCCAAATCGGGCGGTTTCAAGCGCGATCAAGACAGCGCGTCTTGGCCAAGACCCTCTTCCCCAGCGCATGCGAAGCATGCTGGCAGGGGAGGTGCCCGTAGCGCGCTTTAGCGTGCGCAGGGCGGAGAGGTAATCAAATAATCCCCCCGCTGTGCCGGGGGATCTCCACCTGCCGATGCACATGCACGCTCAGCAACAGGCCAAAACCGAACATCACGGTGAGCATGGCGGTGCCGCCATAGGAAAGAAGCGGCATGGGAATGCCCACCACAGGGATCAGGCCCATCACCATCAGGCCATTGACCATGATGTAGAAGAAGAAATTGAGGGTGACGCCCATCGAGAGAAGCCGGGCAAACTGGCTTCTGGCGCTCATGGCGATCTGCACGCCATAGAAGATCACCGTGGCGAACAGGACCAGCATGGCGACGGCGCCGACAAAGCCGAACTCCTCGCACAGGCTGGTCCAGATGAAATCGGTCTGCTTTTCGGGCAAGAAATTCAACCGGCTTTGCGTGCCTTGCAGGAAGCCCTTGCCGGAAAGCCCGCCCGAGCCGATGGCGATCTTGGCCTGGGTGATGTTCCAGCCGGCGCCCAAGGCATCGGCCTCGGGATTGAGAAAGGTCATCACCCGTGCCTTCTGGTAATCATGCAGGACAAAGCGCCATGCGAGCGGTATGGCCGTGACGATCGCGCTCACCGCCGGGATGATCCAGTACCAGGAGAGGCCGGCCAGGAAGAGCAGGGAGATGCCGTCCATCACGATGATCAGGGTCGTGCCCAGATTGGGTTCGATTACCACGAACAAGGCGGGTACGCCGATCATCACCAGCGCGATGCCCAGATTGAGCGGCTTGGACACTTCTTCCACGCTTTTGCCGTGCAGGAAACGGGCGAGCGCCAGCACCAGCGAGATTTTCATCAGTTCGGAGGGTTGCAATTCCAGTGGCCCCAGCATGATCCAGCGTTGCGCGCCCAACCCCACATGGCCCGCCACATCCACCGCGACCAGCAACAACAAGGCCAGCCCGTAAGCCGGATAAGCGAGGCTCATCCACACCCGCACATCGATGGAGGCCGCGACCACCATGATGAGAAAGCCCAGCACGAATTTGGAGAGTTGCGACAGCGCCCAGGGATTCCAGTGACCGCCGGCCACCGAATAGAGCATGGCGATACCGGCCGAAGCGATGATGGAAATAAGAAGCACCAGCCCCCAATTCACATCCAAAAGCTTGTCGGCCATGCCCAAGGTGCGTTTGGCCACGGCATAAGGTCTCAGCGCCATCAATAACCCGCCTTGGCGAATTTCTGGCCGCCATTCGTCGTGGGTGTCGGCGGCACCGCGGCCGCCGCGTTGATCGGCGGATAGGCGGTCTGCTTGCCCAGTGTGTCGCGCGTCTGGGCGAAGGTAAGGATGTCGCGCGCGAACTGCACCTGTGGCTCAGTATGCGCGTTGCCGCCATGCTCGAGGACGATCGAAGCGGCGTAGCGCGGGTTATCGAGCGGCGCGAAGGCGATGAACAAGGCATGCTCGCGCTGTGCCCAGGGCAACTGGCTCTGGGGCGTCAGGCCGCTTTGCCGTTCTTCCCTGGTGATGCGACGCACCTGCGCCGTGCCGGTCTTGCCGGCCATTTCGAAGCCCGGCTGCAGGATGCGCGAGCCATAGGCTGTGCCGCCCGGCGCGTTGACGGCCATGCCCATGCCCTCGCGCACCATGGCGAATGCCTTGTCCGAGAAGGGCAGCGGCGCGGCCAGCGGATGGGACTGGAGCGCGCCCCCGACCTGATGGGCCAGCCGCGGCGAAACCGCCTTGCCGGTCGCGAGCCGCGCGGCCAGCGTGCAGAGCTGGATCGGCGTGGCCAGGACATAGCCCTGGCCGATGCCGTTGACGAGCGTCTCGCCCTGCTGCCACGGAACGCCGAACCGCTTCATCTTCCAGGCGCGGGTTGGAATGAGGCCGCCGAGTTCGCCGGGCAGCTCGATGCCGGTTGGCGAACCAAGTCCCAGGGCGTTGGCGGCCTCGGCCATCTTGTCGATGCCCAGCCGCCGCGCCACTTCATAGAAATAGATGTCGCAGGAAACCTGGATGCCGCGTGTCAGGCTGACATGGCCATGGCCGCCGATCCTCCACGCATCGCAGTAGAAAGTGTGGTCGCCGAGCCGTATCGAACCGGTGCAATCGACGACAAGGTCGTCCATCCCATTGTCCACCGCCGCCAGCGCCATGGCGGTCTTGAAGGTGGAGCCTGGCGGATAGGTGCCAGCGATGGCCTTGTTGAGCAGCGGCTTGTATTCGGAGGTGGCCAGCTCGCGCCATTGCGGGCCGGTGACGCCGACATTGAACCAGTTGGGATCGAAACCGGGCGTGGAGGAAAGCGCCAGGACATCGCCGTTGGTCGCGTCCATCACCACGCAGGCAGCGCTTTCCCCGGAGAGGCGCTGATCGGCGAAACGCTGCAGCTCGCCATCGAGGCTAAGCCAGACATCCTGGCCGGGAACGCCGGGATCCTTGCCCAGCTCGCGGATCACCCGTCCATAGGCATTGACTTCGACGCGGCTGGCGCCGGCGCGACCGCGGAGCTGCTTGTCGAACTCTTTTTCGATGCCGCGCTTGCCGATGCGCATGCCCGGCAAGCTCATCAGCGGATCGTCGTCATGCGCCAGCTCCTGCTCGGAGACCGAGGCGACATAGCCCAGCACATGCACCATTTCGGGGCCGTAAGGATAATCGCGCGTCTCGCTCACATCCGGCTGCACGCCCGGCAGATAGGGCAGATGCAGATTGATGCGGGAGAATTCCTCCCAGGTGAGATTTTCAGCCACCGGCACGGGCACGAATTTCTTGTTCTGCGCCAGCTCGGTCATCACGCGCTTCTTCTGCACGTCCGTGAGCTGGATCACCTCACCGATCGTGTCGAGCGCCTCCGCCACGCCGTCGGTCGCCTGTTCGGCCACCAGCAGGACGCGATAATTGCGCCGGTTGTTGGCGAGCTCGACCCCGAAACGATCGAAGATGCGCCCGCGCGGCGGCGCCAAGAGCCGCTCATTGATGCGGTTGTCTTCGGCCTCGGTTTTGTATTCTTCGCCGTCGCGGATCTGGAGCTGATAAAGCCGCCCACCCAGAACCGCAAAGACCAGAGCCATCCCGCCCCCCATCGCCAGCGACCGGCGGGAGAAAGTGGCGTAGCGCGACTTGTCCTTTTTATCGAACAGCGGCATCAGAAGTCGCTCCTGAGCGGCCCGACCAGGCGGCGATGGATAACGCCGGTAACGTAGACGCCCGGGATATAAAACAGAACAGTTACAACGAGTTCCGCCACGATCGGGGCAATTGGCGGCAGGTGCCAATAATAAAGCGCGACCGTGGCATAGGCGCAAGCCGAGGCGATCAGAGCAGCAGTGGCAAAACCCACAACCGCCCCCAAACCGGACAGCCCGGCGAAGGCCTCGCGCTGCCTTTCGATCACCGCATAGGTGACCACAAAGGAAAGGGTCCAGATGCCGGGCGGCCCCCCTGCCATGATGTCTTGAAGGAGACCGATGCCGAACACGGCGGCCGGGGTCATCAGGTCGGGACGCACCAGGCACCAGAAATAAATGGGTATCAGGCCCAGAAGCGGCGCGGGCACCAGCCCGTTGGTGAGCGACAAGGGCAGATTGGAGACCATCACAGCCAGGAACCCACACAGGACCGGCACCAGGGCGGAAAAAAAACGCCAGCCCATCAATGACCCCATGCGATCTGTGATTTCCATCCGGTCATCGGTCCTGGATAGTCTGGTCCGCCGGAATGTCGCCTGTGTCGGGCGGACTGGCTTGCGGAGTTGCTGGTGTGGTTGCTGGAGTGGTTGCCGGAGTGGTTGTCGGCGTTGTCGCCGGCTTGACGGGCTTTGCCGCCTTGAGTGTGGGCTTGGCCGCGACGGTGTCCGGTGCGACCAGCGCCGCGCTGGCAGGCGGGGGCGGAGCCGCGGGCTTTAATCCAGCAGCGACGGCAGGAAGCTGGCTTTGCGCATCCGCAGGCAAGTCCTCCGGCGGCCGGCGGAACGCCAGAATCTCGACATCCTGTGACGAGGCGGCATCGGCCAAAAGAGCCACGCGATACTGACCGGCCTGACCCACCACCGTGCCGATGGGAAGGCCCGGCGGCAGAAGCCCGCCATCGCCAGATGACACAACCTGATCGCCGGCGTGCAAGGTCACCACCTGGGACATGGTATCGAGCGTGGGCATAGCGGTGTTGTCGCCCACCATCATCGCCGGATGATTACCGGGCGCCACGACGACAGGAATGCGGCTGTTCAGATCGGTCAGCAGGATCACCCAGCTGGTGTGCTGGCCAGTCAAATAGATGCGGCCGATCATGCCGCGCGCGTCCACCACCGCTTCGCCCGGCTTGACGCTGTTGGCGCTGCCCGCATCCAGGATCATGGTCTGCAGAAACGGCCGGTTGGCGCGGCCAATCACTTGGGACAGGACCGAATGCATGTCGGGATCGGGCACGGCGTGCAGCAGCGACTGATAACGTTTGACGCGGTCCTGCATCACCACGGCGACATTGCGCCATTGCTTCAATCGCGCATTCTCGTCCTTGAGGGCGAGATTCTCTCGATAGACGGTGAAGAGCTCATTGATCGAGCCGACCCAGCGATCGAACTGGGCTATAGGGGCATGAACCACCACCAGGGCAGGCTGCATCCCGTCGATGATGGCGGTGCGGGCGCGATCGAACAGGCCCGCTTGCGACCGGCCCAGAAGCACCAGCGCCACCGCCAGCGCCAGGACGATGACCAGCGGAAGCTGGGCATTGCCCCGTCGGGCGATCTTCCAGGTGCCGTTGGCCATGACGATGGGCCCTTTCAGCCCATGGAACTGGGTCTAGAACGCGGTGGACAGGACGTGACGCATGCCCTTGGTGTTTTCCAGAACCCGGCCCGTGCCCAACGCCACGCAGGACAAAGGATCGTCCGCGATGGAGACGGGAAGGCCGGTTTCATTGCGCAACACGGAATCGAGATTGGCGAGGAGCGAACCGCCGCCGGTCAAGACGATGCCCTTGTCCACGATGTCCGCGGCCAGTTCGGGCGGGGTCGCTTCCAGCGCCACCTTCACCGCTTCCACGATCGCGCCCACCGGTTCGGCCAAAGCCTCGGCGACATGGCGCTGGGTGATGGTGATTTCCTTCGGAACCCCGTTCAGAAGATCGCGGCCCTTGATTTCCATGGTGACGCCGCTGCCGCCTTCGGGCGCCGCCGCCGAGCCGATTTCCTTCTTGATACGCTCGGACGAGGCTTCGCCGATCAGGAGATTCTGGTGACGGCGGATATAGGCGATGATCGCCTCGTCCATCTTGTCGCCGCCCACGCGCACGCTGCGCGAATAGACGATGCCGCCCAGCGACAGCACCGCCACTTCGGTAGTGCCGCCGCCGATATCCACCACCATCGAGCCGGTGGGTTCGGAAACCGGAAGGCCGGCGCCGATCGCCGCCGCCATCGGCTCCTCGATCAGGAACACACGGCGGGCACCGGCGGAAAGCGCCGATTCCTGAATCGCGCGGCGCTCCACCGCCGTCGAGCCCGACGGCACGCAGACGATGATCATGGGATTGGCGAACGAGCGGCGGTTATGCACCTTGCGGATGAAGTGCTTGATCATCTCTTCCGCCACTTCGAAATCGGCGATCACGCCGTCGCGCATGGGACGGATCGCTTCGATATTGCCGGGGGTGCGTCCCAGCATCATCTTGGCATCGTTGCCCACGGCGCGAACCGATTTCTTGCCGCTCCTTGTCGTCATGGTCGCGACCACCGACGGCTCGTTGAGGACAATGCCCCGGCCCTTCACGTAGACAAGCGTGTTCGCCGTCCCGAGATCGATGGCCATGTCGCTCGAAAGAGCGCCAAGTAGACTGCCGAACATGCTTAACCTGCCAATCCCCTATTAAGGAAACAGAGCCCCAAAACGGCGCTTTTGAGCGGAAATTCCCGAACTACGGCCGGGAGTTTTCCTCAAATCTCATTGCGCTATGGTTAACGCCTCGGGCCGCTGTTTCTCCCGTTTCACCAATAATTTGTTGAGGGCGTTCACATAGGCATAGGCCGCCGCCACCATCGTGTCGGTGTCGGACGCCTTGCCGGTGACGGTCCTCCCATCCTCTTCCAGCCGGACGTTGACCGTCGCCTGGGCGTCGGTACCCTCGGTTACCGCATTGATTTGAAAGAGTTGCAGGGTCGCCGCGTGAGGGTAAGTCTCGCGGATGGCGTGGAAAACCGCGTCCACCGGACCGTCCCCCTCGGTCGTCACATGCCGATCCTCGCCATTGACCGACAGGGTCATGATGGCGCTGGGCTTGATGCCGATGCCGGTCTCGACCCTGAGCGCCTTGACCTGGATCGCGTCCCGGCCCCGCATGATCTCGTCATCCACCAAAGCGGCGATGTCCTCGTCGAAGACATGCTTCTTCTTGTCCGCCAGGTCCTTGAACCGGCGGAAGGCGTCCTCGATGGCGGTGTCGTCCAGGGTGTAGCCCATGCTCTCCA
>DATKPL010000033.1:0-3585 GCA_035524155.1 Rhizomicrobium sp. | reverse complement strand
CACCGGCTTCTTTCTCAATGACGAGATGGACGATTTCACCTCCAAAGTTGGCGCGCCCAATCTGTTCGGGCTGATTCAAGGCAAGAACAATGCCATAGAGCCCGGCAAGCGGCCCCTGTCTTCCATGAGCCCCACCATCGTCACCAAGGACGGCAAGATCTTCATGGTGGTAGGAAGCCCCGATGGCTCGCGCATCATCACGATCACGCTGGAAGCGATCATGAATGTGATCGACCACAACATGAACATTCAGGCGGCGATCAACTATCCCCGCATCCATCACCAATGGATGCCGGATGTGGTCTATCTGGAGAAAGGCGCGCTCGCGCCCGACGTGCAAAAGGAACTCACCGCCGACGGCTACAAGTTCGTTGAAGACGATCCCTGGGGGGAGGCCGAAGGCATTGTGATCGGCGCCAAGAACGGCAAGCGCATGCTCTATGGCGCCAATGACGGACGCGTCGAGGCGGGCGGAGCCTCGGGGTATTGATGCGGCGGGCTTTCGCCGTGGCGCTGCTGGCGCCTTTCCTGTTGGGCGGCGCGGCGAGCTATCCATCGCCCGATGATATTCTGGCCAAGGCACCGGCCAGCGCGTGGGCGGCGCTTGATCCCGCCAGTACACTTTACATGGATGTGCCGGGCGGCCGGGTTGTGATTCTGCTGGCGCCCGGCTTCGCGCCCAAAACGGTGGCGAATATCCGCCAGCTTGTGGCGAAGCATTATTTCGACGACAGTTCCATTGTGCGGTCGCAGGATAATTATGTCGTCCAATGGTCGCAGGAGGACAAAGCCGAAAAGGCCGCCTATGCGAAGCTGAAAGGCTATGCCGAGTTCGAGCGGCCCTTGTCGGCGAACATGACCCGCCTGCCCGATCGCGACACCTATGCGCCGATCACCGGCTTCGACGGCGATTTCGCCGTGGGCAGCGACAGCAAATCGGAATGGCTGCTCCATTGCTATGGCAGCGTGGGCGCGGGCCGCGACAATGCGCCGGATTCCGGCTCGGGTGTCGAGCTTTATGCCGTGACCGGCCAGGCGCCGCGCCAGCTCGATCGCAACATCACCCTGGTGGGCCGCGTGGTCCAGGGCATGGAGTTGCTGTCGTCGCTGCCGCGGGGCGGAAGCGCCCAGGGCGCGTATATGGGCTTCTATCAAAGCCCGTCGCAATATACGAAGATCAAATCCATCCGTCTGGCGTCGGATGTGCCGCCGGGCGCACGCCTGAAGCTGGAATACCTCAGGCCTGGTACGCCATCCTTCACAGCCTATGTCGAGGCGCGGCGCAATCGGCGCAATGACTGGTTTGTGCGGCCTGCGGGCGCGATCGACGCCTGCAACATTCCCCTGCCGGTGCGGAGCGCGCATTGATGGCCGCCGAGTCTGGCTTTCATACGCGCCGGGAAATTTTCCAGCAGCCGGAGCTTTGGCCGACGACGCTGGCGCGAGTCGATGCGTCGGGCCTGGGCACGAAATTGAACGGAAAGCGCATCCTGTTCACCGGTGCCGGCACCTCGGCCTATGCCGCGCACGCAATTGCGGTAGCAAATCCGCTCTGCCGCGCTGCACCCACGACCGATCTTCTGGTGGATGCGGAACGCATTCTGGCAAATATGGACGCGGTTGTCTCCGTCGCCCGTTCCGGCGATAGCCCGGAAAGCGCGGCCGTGGTGGAACGGGTGCGCAGTCTCCATCCGAACATGCCGCAATTTGCCATCACCTGCAATTCCGAGAGCAAGCTCACGCGCGCGGGGTTGGACGGCATTATTTTTCTCGATCCGCGCAGCAATGACGAAAGCCTGGTGATGACCAGCGCCTTCTCAAATCTGGTGCTAGCGGGCCTGGCGCTGGTGAACCCGGACGGTGCACATGCAGTCGTCGCACAATGCGCGGACCGCGCCCAATCATTGCTGCCGAAGATCGATCAAGCCTGTCGCGCCGTGGCCGAGCGCGTGCGCGACCGGATCGTGATCCTTTCCTCTTCGCCCCTGTTCGGCTGGGCCGACGAAGCGCGACTGAAGGTGCTGGAGATGACGGCGGGCGCCTTTCCCGCCATCGCGGAAACATTCCTGGGCCTGCGTCACGGCCCCATGGCGTTCGTGCGTTCCGACGCGCTGGTGCTGGCGCTTCTGTCCAACGACCCGCAGCGCCGGCTGTATGAGCGCGACTTGTTGAAGGAATTGCGCGCCAAGAAGATCGGCTGCCTGGTCGGCATCGCGGACGAAGCGGAACAGGAACTGTTCCATGCCTTGATCCCGGCTGTCGCGCCCGGCGTGGCCGATGCGCTACGCACGCCTTTCGAGATCATTGCGCCCCAACTTCTGGGCTATCATTTGAGCTTGGGCAAAGGCCTCAATCCCGACAATCCCAGCCCATCGGGCGTGATCAATCGCGTGGTTCAGGGTGTGGCCATCCATCCGGCGAATTCCAAATGAACCAACCCCATCTCCGCCGCGCGCTAGGGCTATGGGGTCTGATTTTCATCGGCATGGTGATCATCCAGCCCACCGCACCGATGGGCATCTATGGCGTGATCAGCAACACCGCGCACGGCCATGTGGTCACCACAATCCTGATCGCCATGGTGGCGATGCTGTTCACCGCCATCTCTTACGGGCGGATGGCGCGGGTCTATCCCAGCGCCGGTTCAGCCTACACATATGTGGGGCGGGAAATTCATCCCACCCTGGGTTTCATCACCGGCTGGAGCATGGTGATGGACTATCTGCTCAATCCGCTGATCTGCACCGCCTTCTCGGCCAAGGCGGCGATGAACATCATTCCCGGCCTGCCCTTTTATGCGTGGCTGGCGGTGTTCGCCCTGTTTTTCACCTGGGTCAATCTGCATGGCATCAAGACCTCGGCCCGGCTGAACGAAATCCTTTGCCTGGCGATGATCCTGGTGGTGATCGTCTTCTTTGGCGCGGTGGTGAATGTGTTATGGCGCGTTCATCATGAGCCGGGCTTTTTCCTCAAGCCCTTTTATGATCCGCCCAATTTCAGTTCCCAGACCGTATTCGCAGGCACGTCGGTCGCGGTCCTCACCTATATCGGCTTCGACGCCATTTCGACCTTGTCCGAGGAGGCGGAAAATCCCCGTCGCAATATCCTGCTGGCCACCGTGCTGGTCTGCGTGTTCGCGGGCGTGTTGTCCGGGCTCGAAGTCTATGCGGCGCAACTGGTGTGGGGATCCAAGCCCTTCCCGGCCGACCGGGTAGAGTCCGCCTTCGCACTGGTGTCCCAACAGGTAGGCGGTGTGTTTCTGTTCCAGGTGATGAATTTCACCTTGCTGGTGGCCAATGCAGGTACGGCCATCGCTTCGCAGCTCGCGGCGGGACGGCTGCTCTATGGCATGGGCCAGGGCAACGCCATTCCCAAATCCTTCTTCGGCGCCATCGAGCCCAAACATCGCGTACCGCGCAATGGGATCGTGCTGGTGGGTGTGTTCGCGCTGATCGGCGCGGCAGCCCTGGAATTCTTTTCTGCCGCGACCGGTGGCAGCGCCTATGCGGTGGGCGCCCAGGCATTGAATTTTGGCGCCTTCATCGCCTTCATGGGGGTCAATGCGGCGTCCTTCACGCATTACTG
>DATKPL010000032.1:0-5261 GCA_035524155.1 Rhizomicrobium sp. | reverse complement strand
GGCGGCGGCGCTGGCATATTGCGCGTCGGTTTCCTGGCTTTCTATGGTGGCGAGCAATTGTCCCGCCTTTACCGCATCGCCCTTGTCCACCAGCACCTTGCCCAGATAGCCGCTCACCTTGCCGTAGAGCGTCGCCACCTGATAGGGCACCACATCCGCCAGCACGGTGATGTTGCGCATCCCGCCGCTGGCAGTGGCGCGCACCACCTGGACTTCCGGTCCCTTGGCGGTGTCGTGTTCCAGTTCGGCGCGCTGGGAATCCAGATGCATGAAATGCGAGGCGAGCACGCCCGCCACGACGACGGCCGCCACGATCAGGGCGATGCCGCCGCCTAGGCGAAGCCGCTTTTGCTGCGGGCTGGAGTTAGGCATGGTGTTCGGCTCCTTGGCCGCGTGTTTCGTCCTCGAACTGTTTGTCGAGCACATAGAGGCTGGGCGGCGCCTTGCGCAGCAAAAGGTAGGCAATGGGCACCAGGAAGAGGGTAGCGAAGGTGGCGACGATCAGGCCGCCGATCACGGCACGGCCCAAGGGCGCGTTCTGCTCGCCTGCTTCGCCCAGACCCAGCGCCATGGGGATCATGCCCAGGATCATGGCCAGCGCCGTCATCAGGATGGGGCGAAGGCGGGTGCGGCCAGCCTCGATCACCGCGTCGAGCGCGGAAAGGTTCTGGCGTATCCTTATGTCGTTGGCGAAGCTCACCACCAGGATGGAGTTGGAGACCGAGATGCCCACCGACATGATCGCGCCCATCAGCGATTCCACATTGATGCTGGTGCCGGTGAGCGCCAGCATCCAAAGAATGCCGATCAGGGCGCCCGGCACCGCCATCATGATGATCAAGGGATCGACCCAGGACTGGAACAAGACCACCAGGAGCGCATAGACCAGCACCACGGCCAGGATCAGGCCTTCGCCCAGATCGGTGAAGGCGGTGTTCATCACTTCATTCTGGCCGCGTATGTCGATACGGGTGGTCTTGGGCAGGCCGGGCTTCATCCGGTCCAGCACCTTCTGGATATCCTTGGCCACGCCGCCCAGATCGCGCCCGTCCACATTGGCGTCCACATCGATGATGCGCTGGACGGTATAATGATTGACCGACTCCATCACATTGGTGGGCGTGACCGAGGCGATATCGGACAGACGCGTCACCGGCGCCGCCATCGGCGTGCCGGGATTGGGCGCGGCCGCGGGCGTGTTGATGGGCATGTTCATCAACTCGTTCACCGTGGTCACTTTTTCCAGCGGCATCTGCACGCCCACCAGATAATTGACCCCATTGACCGGGCTTAAGAAAAAGTTGGGCGCGATGCCCACGCTGGACGAGAGCGAGGTAAGAAGATTGTTGGCAACCTCGCTCTGATTGACGCCCACTTCCGCGGCGCGCTCGCGATCCACGTCCACCATCAGGTCGGGATAGGACATCACCTGAAGGATATGCGGATCGGCCACGCCGGGAATCTTGCCGATTTGGGCCAGGATCTGCTGGCCCAGATCGTAGGATTTGTGGATGTCCGCGCCCTGGATCTGAATGTCGATGGGCGCGGAAAGGCCGAAATTCAAAACCTGGCTGACAATGTCGGCGGTCTGGAAATAGAAGGTGGAATCGGGGAAGGCGCGGGGCAGTTCCGCCCGCATCTTGCGCATGTAATCGACCGAGGGGTGATGGCCCTCATTGAGCTGGATCAGGATCTCGGCGTCGTTGCCGGCGACATTGTCGGTGGGCGCGAAAGCCAAATTGTAGAACAGCGGCACACCGATCATGTCGTTGATGGTGCGCATTTCCCCTGCCGGAATGATCTGGCGGATCTTCTGTTCGACCGCCAGCACCTGCTTCTCGGTCTCTTCGATGCGAAGGCCCGGCGGGCCGCGGTAATGCAGCTTGATGATGCCCACATCGGCGGTCGGAAAGAAGTCGGTGCCGATGGTAAAGAACAAGGCGACGGTGAGCGCTAGCAATCCGCCCAACGCCGCCAGCACGAAGCGCCGCTGCGCCAGGACCACGCCCAGCGCCGCGCCATAGGCGTCGCGCAGCCGGGTGAATTGCCGCTCGAAAAACCCGAACAGGCCGGGGCCTTCACCTTCCTGATGGACCTTCTCGGTGAGCAAATAGCGCGAGAAGGCAGGCACCACCGCGAAAGAGAGGAAATAGGACGCCAGCATCGACAAGACCACGGTGATGGCGAGCGGAATGAAAAGAAAGCGCGCCGGTCCTTCCAGCAGCACAACCGGGAAGAAGACGATACAAATGGCCAAGGTCGCCACGGTGAGCGGCTGGATGACTTCGGCCGCGCCGTCCAGGATCGAAAGCGTGAGCTTTTTGCCCAAGGTCTGGTTGCGATGGATATTCTCGATCAGCACGGTTGCGTTATCGACCAGAAGGCCGATCGCCAGCGCCAAGCCGCCCAGGGTCATCAGATTGATGCTTTGGCCGGTGAGCAGAAGACCGATGATGCCCGCCAGGATGGAAAGCGGGATCGAAAGCGAAACGATGACGGTCGAACGCCAATCGCCCAGGAACAACAGGATCATCAGCGAAACCAAGATGGACGAGATGATCGCCTCGCGGATCACGTTGGTGACGGCAGCGCGCACGAAAACCGATTGGTCGAAGTCGAGCTTCAACTCCATGCCTTTGGGCGCGGCGGCCTCGATGGTGGGCATCATCGCGCGGGTGGCATCCACCACCGCCAAGGTCGAAGCGTCGGCATGCTTCAGGATGGTAAGATAAGTGGCGCGCTTGCCATCCACATGGACCATGTTGGTCTGAACGGCGAAGGAGTCTTCCACCTTGGCCACGTCGCCCAACAACACCGGCACGCCATTGTCGATGCCGATGGGGATCTGGTTGAACTGGTCGACCGCCGTGGGGCTGGAGTTCAGCGAGACATTATATTCATGGCGCCCCAGGCGGGCCGTACCGGCCGGGACGATCACATTGGAATTCTGCAGCGCGTTGAGGACATTCTGCGCGGTCAGGCCCTTGCCCTGCAGCTTGGCAGGATCGACATTGATCATGATCTGCCGCTGCTTGCCGCCGAAGGGCGCAGGCGAAGAGAGGCCGGGAATGGTGAAAAGCTGGATGCGGATGAAATTCAGGCCATAGTCGAACAGGCGCTGCTCGGACAGCGTCTTGCTCGAAATTGTCATCTGCACCACCGGCACATTGGCGGCGTTGAATTGGATGATCAGCGGCGGCTGCATCCCCGGCGGCGCGTTATGCAGCGCGGTGTTGGAAGCTGCGCTGATCTGGGCGATGGCGCCGCCGATATCGGTGCCGGGCTGGAAATAGATCTTGAGCAGGCCCACGCCGGGGATCGCCTGCGACTCGATGCGGCTGATGCCGTTGACGGTGGTGGAATAGCTGCGCTCGCTGATCAGGTTGACGCGCCGTTCCATGTCCTCGGCCGACAGACCGGGATAATTCCACGCCACCAACACCACGGGAATGTCGATCACCGGGAAGATGTCGACGATCATACGGGTGATCGAGAGCACGCCCAGAAGCGCGATCAGAAGCGCCGCAATGGCGGCGGTATAGGGCCGGCGCAAAGCAAGGCGCACGAATGAGAGCAAGGCGGAATTCCCGAAGAAGCGCGGTTAGATAGGGCATGAAAGGGTGCTTGCCAATCGGCAAAAGTGCCGCGATGCCAAGCGTTTGCACGCATAACTGCCGTGCGCGGCAAGCGGCATGGGGTGTCAACTTTATCAATGCGAGTACGGGATCTTCTCCTAGCGTGTTGAATCTGCCGGTGAAATGCCGGATCGAACACGGATGTGACGCGTTTTACCGACGCGCCCGTTCGGGCAGTTCGGGATCGTCACGTGCGAAGTTTCAAGCCTCATCTTCTGGGCTTTGCCACAACAATTTTATTCTGCGCGCCCGGCCAGGCGGCGCCGTTGGAATATCTGACCGGCTCCGGCGACAAGGCCGCGCCGGTGGTGGCGCTGACCTGGGGCACGATCGTGATTTCGCTGGTTGTGATTGCCGTAATCACCGCGCTTCTCGCGGCCGGCGTCTGGAAAAACCCTCGGCGCAGCATTGTCATCGGCGAGAAGACCGCGATCGGCCCCGATACCGGCGGCCATAGCTGGCTCTGGATCGGCGTGGGGCTGTCAAGCCTGGTGCTGCTGTTGACCGTGGTGTGGACGGTGGTGGTGCTGGCGAAAGTGATCGCGCCATCAACCAAGCCGACCGTCACCATCGAGATCACGGGCAAGCAGTGGTGGTGGCAGGCAAAATACGATAGCCCCGATCCCGCGCGCGTCTTCATCACCGCCAACGAGATTCACATTCCGGCTGGAGAGCCGGTGCGGCTGCGCTTGATCGGCGGCGATGTGATTCATTCCTTCTGGGTGCCGCAACTATCCGGCAAGACCGACACGATACCCGGCCAGATCAATGAGACCTGGCTGGAAGCGAAGCATCCGGGTGTCTATCGCGGCCAATGCACCGAATATTGCGGCGTCCAGCATGCCCATATGGGTATCGTGATGGTGGCCGACACGCCGGCCGCTTTCCGCAGATGGTGGGATCACCAGCTGCAATCTCCCGCTCTCGGGAGCGGGCAGGGCGCGGCCGAATTCCTGGCCCATTGCGGCGGCTGCCATACGGTGCGCGGCACGGATGCGGTAGGAGTGTTGGGGCCGGACCTCTCGCACCTGATGACGCGCACAACCATCGCTGCTTTCCTGCCCAATGACAGACCCACCCTGGCGCGTTGGATCGCCGATCCGCAAAGCCTGAAGCCGGGCAGTCTGATGCCCACGCCCGAAATCGCCGCGCAGCAGCGCGATCAGATCCTGGCCTATCTGCAAACGCTCCGTTGAAGGGCTCGCACATGACGATCCTGTCCGAATATGAACGAGCGCCTACCGTCACCCGCGAGGGGTCCCGGCTTGCCGAACATCTCCAGGAGATGTGGGAAACCGAAAAGGGTTTGATCGGCTGGCTTTCCACGGTCGATCACAAGAAGATCGGTATCCGCTACATCATCACCGCATTCGCATTCCTGGTTGCGGGCGGCGTGGAAGCGCTGATCTTCCGGCTTCAGATTTCTTGGTCGAATGTCCATCTGCTCACCCCCGAGCAGTATGACCAGCTCTTCACCGTGCACGGCATGACCATGATCTTCCTTTATGCCGGGCCGATCCTGTCGGGTTTTTCAAACTATCTCTGGCCGCTGCTTCTGGGCGCGCGCGATATGGCGCTGCCCAGGCTGAACGCCCTGTCCTATTGGATCTATCTTTGCGCCGGCAT
>DATKPL010000031.1:0-7144 GCA_035524155.1 Rhizomicrobium sp. | reverse complement strand
CCCACGCCATAGGTGAAGGACCCGCCGCTGAGAAGCCGGGTCAATCCGATCGCCTGGAAGCCGGCAAAGGCCGCCAGGTTGATGTTGGGATAGAAATCGGCATGGGCAGCCTCGCGTCCCTTGGCAGCCGCATCGATCCGGGCCTCCGCCGCGAGGATGTCGGGACGGCGCGCCAGGAGATCGGCGGGCAAAGCCGTCGGCAGCGGCAAAGCCGTATCGAGGTTCGGTGCAGGCCTTGTGATGGTGCCGTAAGCCGTAGCACCCTGCCCCGCCAGCGCGGCCAGCGCATGCACATCCATGTCGCGCTGGGCCAAAGTGCGTTTCTGGTCCGCGCGCGCCAGTGCGAGCAACGCCTTGGCCTGTTCCACGGCGCTCGCATTCTCCAGACCGGCATTGTAGCGGCCCTGGGTGAGCTTCAGGATTCCGTCGCGCTCGGCCACCGTTTCGTCGGCGATGTCGCTGTCCTGGTAGGCGAGAAGCAGGTTGATATAGGTCTGCGCCAATGCACCCGACAGCGCCAGCCGCGCCGCCGCCGCGTCCAGCGCCGCCGCTTTGGCATTGTCGCGGGCACGCTCAATGATGGCGGCCTGCTTGCCCCAGAAATCTATGTTCCAGCTGAGACCGGCCTGAAGCTGGCCGAACCATTGCCACGTGCCGCCATAGGGCGGCGGGATGATGTAATTCTTGCTGAAGCGCTCGCGCTGGTCCTGGCCGTCCAGGTTGACTTGCGGCAGGTCGTCGGCACGCGCCACGGACAGTTCGGCTTGCGCGGCGCGGATGCGGATCAGCGCGCCCTGCAAGCTGGGATTGCCGGACAATGTCAGGGCCGCGAGGCGATCCACTTGCGGGTCGTGGAACGCTTTCCACCACTCGTCGGGGAAATGCGGCGCGGCCGGCCCCGACAGGCCCAGCCTGTCAGGCGCAAGCTTGCTTGCCTCGGGCGTCGTGGTGGGCGCGGAAACACAAGCGGTCAAGAGAAGCGCGGCAAGAAGCGTGAGAGGTTTTTTCATGGATGATGTCCCCGCCTATGACGGCGCCCGTGACCAATTTCGTGACCATTTTCGTGACGGTGGCTCAAAAATCCCCGGCGGCGGCGCGGCTCGGCGCGCCGTCCGTCGGCGGCGTCCACCAGCCGGCTCAGCAATTTGACCAGCAATTTGATTTCCAGATGCGTGAAATCCCCCAGCAATCCGTTCCAGAATTCCACCACGCGCGGCAGAAGAGTTTCCACCGTCCCCAAGCCCCTGGTCGTAAGGGTCAGCGCCACCACCCGGCGGTCGGTTTCGCTGCGCGCGCGCGTGACCAGGCCGCGCTCTTCCAATTCATCCAGAATGCGGGTGAGCGAGCCGGCATCATGGCAGATGTTGCGCGCCACATCGGCGGCGGTGGATTGGCCCCATTCGCGCAAGGCCATCAGCACGGTCCATTGCGAGAAAGTGAGCGACTCGTCCGCGAACAGCGCCTCCATCTGCGGCATCAGCAGATTGGAACTGCGCCGGATCAGATAGCCGACAGAGTTCTTCATCCCGTAATGGGTGGCGCGATAGAAAGGCCGCATGAACCGATAACCCCGATCCGATCATGGACAATAATTGCGCGGGCAATCATTGCCTAGGCAGCGATATAGCCCTGCCCATTCCCCCGAACAATCCTGTTTTTGCGCCTTGCCAGCCATGCATGGAACGCGGCACATCTTCGCCATGGTTTGTTACGTCTATGTGCTGGCGGCGCAGAATAAGGCTGGCGGGATCGTCACTTATGTGGGCTGGACCTTGGATCTGGAGCGCCGCCTGGCCGAGCATAACGGCCAGGGCAAACGCGGCGCCAAATCCACCCGCGGGCGGAACTGGGTCCTGCTTTACGCCGAGAAGCACAAAAACAAGCGCAGGGCGATGGCGCGGGAATATGCGCTCAAGAATGACCGTGCCTTCCGCGCCCGATTGCGGTCGCCATAGGAGCGCATTTCTGGCAGAGTCGCGCTTTGGGCGCGCGCATGATCTTTGAGCAGATCCCGACCGGCGGCTGTCAGTCCTATCTTCTGGGCTGCGCCGAAACACACGCCGCCATCGTGATCGACCCCAATCTGCACCAGATCGATCATTACCTCACGCTTGCCGCCAAACATGACCTGCGCATCCGCTATCTGCTGGACACCCACACCCATGCCGATCATTTTTCGGCGGCGAAGGAGATGGGCATGAGATTGAACGCATGCGTCGTGACCCATCGCCTGTCGCCGGCGCCTTATGTTGAACTCCGGCTGGATGATGACAACAAGCTCGCGGTCGGCCGCATCACATTTCAGGCGCTGCATACCCCGGGACACACGCGGGATTCCATGTGCCTTGTGGCCGAGGACCATATCTTCACCGGCGACACGCTGCTGATCGGCGGCGCGGGCCGCACCGACCTTCCCACCGGCGATCCCGACGCGCTCTATGACAGTCTGTTCCATCGCGTGCTGAAGCTCGATCCCAAGCTGAAAATCCATCCCGCGCACGACTATCAAAACCACGCAAGTTCTACGCTGGGCGAAGAGATCGCCACCAATCCCAAACTGCAGAAGCGCGATCGTGAATCCTTTGTGGCAATGATGCAGGGCCTTAATCTCGAACGTCCCACCCATCTCACCGAGGCGCTGCGCGCCAACATGCATGGCGGCAAGCCGGTCTGCCAGCTGATGGCGGAAGCGGCTGGCCGGATCGCCTTCATCGAGCCTGAGGAACTGGCGGCGGCCGACAACCCCTTGGTCCTCGACGTGCGCGAGCATGAAGCCTTCGCGGCAGGCCATATTCCGGGAGCGCTCCACCTGCCGCGCGGCCAGTTGGAGCTGCGGGTGGACCGGCAATTGCCCGATCCCGGCCGGCGCATCGTGGTCTGTTGCGGCGATGGCGAAATGGCCATCCTGGCGGCCGCCACCCTGCGCGAATTGGGCTTTATCAATGTCGCGGCCCTCCATGGCGGACTTAAGGCCTGGCAGAATAAGGGTTTTCCCCTATCAACGGTCTGAACATGGTTATCCGGGTGTTAACCAGCCGCACCTAAGTTCAAGCCTCGTTTTTCACGAGGCTTTTCATGTGCGGCATTGCGGTTGCGGTGGATTGGCAGGGCGCGGACGCCGTCGTTCGCCAACTGATCCAGGGCATTCTTCATCGCGGCGACATCACCGATCCGCCGGTCAGCCCGCGTCCCAATATCGCGATGGGCACAAGGCGCCTGCGCATCGTCGATGCCGAGCACGGCGAACAGCCCGTGGCATCGCACGACGGACGGCTGCTGATCTCGTTCAATGGCGAAATCTACAACCACGCCGAACTGCGCCAGGAACTGGAACAATCAGGCATCACGTTCCGCACCAGGACCGACACCGAAGTGCTGGTCAATGCGCTGCAGGTCTGGGGCGCGCAAGCGCTCAAGCGGCTCAAAGGCATGTACGCCTTTGTCGTGGTGGACACCGAAACCGGGGAATTCCTGGCCGCGCGCGATCCTTTCGGCGTCAAACCGCTTTACCTGATCCAGTCGGGCCAGAGCTTCCTGTTCTGCTCGGAGATCGCGCCGCTTTTGGCCGCTGTTCCCGCGGCCGAAGTGATGCTGCTGCCGCCCGGCTATCTTCTCACCCGCAATTTTGCCCGCCAATTCTATCATTTGCCCGCGCCGGGTTCGTACCATAAGGGTTCACCGCGCGCGCTGGACCTCGCGCTTTCGGAAGCCGTGCGCATCCGCATCCCGCCGGACCTGCCCTTCGCCTCGCTGTTCAGCGGCGGTATCGATTCCACCCTGGTCACGCATTATGCGCGCCGCCACCGGCCCGAAATGCCGGCCTATATCATCGCCGGACGTGACGCGCCCGATTACCGCTACGCCAAGGCGTATGCCGATGCGACCAGACTTGACCTGCGCGAAGTGGCATTCGAGGCGCGGAACCGCGAAACCCTGCCGCTGCTGGAAATTGTGGCGCAGACTATCGAAGCCTTCGAGCCGGCCATCGTCCGTCCGGCGCTTTACGGCTATCTGCTCGCGCAACGCATCCATCGGGATGGTTTCAAGGTCGCGCTGTGCGGCGAAGGCGCCGACGAATTGTTCGCGGGTTACGGTCCCCTTGAGCACACATTCGCGCAGAACAATGCGCTGGGCCGGCATGTGCAGGAACAATGCCTGAGCATGATGCACCGCGCCAACCTCCAGCGGGTCGACCGCACGGGCATGCGCTTCGAACTGGAAATCCGCGAACCGTTCCTGGACGCCGACCTGGTCGAGTATGCCGCGGGGCTTGATGCCTCGGCCCTGCTCGCCCATGTGGAGGGTTTGCCCCAGGGCAAGCAGCCGCTGCGCGCGCTCTATGATCTTCACCCCGAGCTTCCCACCGTCATCCGCGACCGCAAGAAGGTGCATTTCGACGAAGGCGCCGGCATCGGCTCCGAAACCGCCGGCTGGACCAGCTTGTTCGAAGAGGCGGTGAGCGATGCCGAATTCGCGGACGGCAGGAAACAATTCGCCGCCTTCGACCTCGCCGGCAAGGAAGAATTCTTTTATCTGCGCGCGCTGGCGAAGACGATGGACGTGAACCGCGTGGCGCATTTGAAGGCGCGCACGCGGCTCTATGTCCCGCAAGGCACCGAGGCCATGCCGGACGCGATGAAACGGATCACGCCCGCCAGCGCCTGACCTTTACCCGATGTGGTAGGCGCAGAGCTTGTTGCCGTCGAGATCGTGGAAATACGAGAAATAGAATCCCGGACCGCGTTCGCCCGGCGCGCCTTCGTCCGTGCCGCCCAACTCCAGTGCCTTGGCGTGGAAGGCGTTCACTTCGTCGCGTGAACCGAGATTGAGGGCAACCATGGTACCGTTTCCGGGCGTCGCGGCCTTTTTGTCGTACGGCCCCAGTACACCAAAGAATATCTTGCCGTCCTTGCCATAGACGCGGCCGCCCGAGGGATGCTCGAAGGCCGACTTCACGCCATGCGGCTCGAACAGGGCGTCATAGAATTTCTTGGCTTGGTCGAGCTTGTTCGAGCCGACCGTGGCGTAACCCAGGCTGATCATGTTTCCTCGTTATGGTGGATTTTATGGGACGGCTACTCTGCGGCTACCTGATTGCGCTTGTCAAAAGCGTCCCAGACCCCGCCGCTGCCGTCCCATGAGCCGCGTGACGCGCCCTTGGAATATTCGGTGGCGCGCTGCTCGAAGAAATTGGCGTGCTCGACGCCATTCAGGATTTCCACCAGCCAGGGCAGCGGGTGCGGCTTGACCTGCCTGTAGCCGCTTTCGGTCTCCTCGAAATTGCCGAAAGCGGGCTGAAGCTTAAGCTGGGTGAGACGCCAATCGGCGATGTAGCGGACATACGACTTGATGTCGGTGGGCTTCATGCCTTGCACATCGCCCAGGCTGAAAGCCAGATCGACGAAGCGCTCTTCCAGACCCACCATGGTCTTGGCGACATCCATGATGTCGTTGCGCACGGCCTTGGTGACCGCACCCGTTTCTTCGTTCCAGGCGTGATAGAGCTTGGTGATGCCTTCGCAGTGCAGGCTTTCATCGCGCACCGACCAGCTCACGATCTGGCCCATGCCGTTCATCTTGTTATGGCGCGGGAAATTCAACAACATGGCGAAGCTGGCGAACAGCGCCATGCCTTCAGTGAAGGCGCCGAACATGGCCAAGGTGCGCGCCACATCGGCACAGGTGCCTACGCCAAAGCTGTGCATGTAATCCGCCTTGGCGCGCAATTCGTCATAATCGCGGAAGGCCTCGAACTCGGTCTGCGGCATGCCCAGCGTTTTCAACAGCAGCGCATAGGCGTCGATATGCACCGTCTCCATGTTGGTGAAAGCAGCCATCATCATCTGGACTTCCAGAGGCTGGAAGATAGGGATGTAGCGCTTCAGGTAATTGTCGCCCACTTCCACGTCAGACTGGGTGAAGAAGCGGAAAATCTGGGTGAGCAGACCTTTCTCGGCGTCGGTGAGATGGCCGGATTGCCAATCCTTGATGTCGGCGCCAAGCGGCACTTCCTCGCCCATCCAGTGCGTCTGCTGCTGGCGCTTCCAGCATTCATAGGCCCAGGGATAACGGGTGATGTCATATGTGCCGCTGGAATTCAGCAGCCCGACTTTGCCCTTCCCGATCAGCGACCGGGGATCAACCTTGCCGAGGTCTATTGGCATGCCAGACACTCTTCGTAATCGGTTTTCTGAACGGCTACCGTCTTGGCGCCCTTCTTCTCAAGCTGGCCGGCAAAACCGGCGCGGCTGATGGATTTGGAGCGGCAGTAATAAAGGCTCTTGATGCCCCGCTCCCACGCCGTCCAATGCAGCATGTGCAGGTCCCACTTATCGATGTCGGCCGGCAGGAACAGGTTGAGCGACTGGCTCTGGCAGATATAGGGCGTGCGGTCCGCCGCCAACTCGATGACCCAGCGCTGGTCGATCTCGAAGGCGGTGCGGAAGACGGATTTCTCGTCTTCGTCCAAGCCATCGAGATGCGCCACCGAGCCTTCATGCTCGACAATGGACTGCCACACTTCGGCGGTGTCCATGCCCTTAGACGCCAGCAGGTCCTGAAGGTAAGGGTTGCGCACAACAAAGGCGCCCGAGAGCGTCTTGTGAGTGTAAACATTGGCCGGAATGGGTTCTACGCAGGCCGAAGCGCCGCCGCAAATGATGCTGATCGAGGCGGTGGGGGCGATCGCGATCTTGTGGCTGAAGCGGGCCTTCATGCCCTTCTCGGCGGCGTCGGGGCAGGCGCCGCGTTCTTCCGCCAGAATGTAAGACGCCGCATCCGCTTCCCGCCGTATCTTCTTGAAGATGCGCAGATTCCACGATTTGGCCATCGCGCTTTCCAGCGGGATGGACTTGGACTGAAGGAAGGAGTGGAAGCCCATCACGCCCAGGCCGACCGAGCGCTCGCGCAGGGCGGAATATTTGGCGCGTTGCATGCTGTCGGGCGCGCTTTCGATGAAACTGGTGAGCACATTGTCCAGCATGCGCAGCACGTCTTCGACAAAGCCTTCGGCCTCGGCCCACTGGTCCCAGGTCTCGATATTGAGCGATGACAGACAGCAGACCGCGGTGCGATCCTCGCCGGCATGGTCGATGCCGGTGGGAAGCGTGATCTCGCTGCAAAGATTGGAGGTGTTGACCTTGAG
>DATKPL010000030.1:0-9345 GCA_035524155.1 Rhizomicrobium sp. | reverse complement strand
CCCGCCGACAGTGGGCGCCTATCCCGGCAGCACCATCCAAGGCGAATACAGCGCGCTGGGCCGCGTCTATCTCGTGACGTTGGATCAGAAGCTCTAGGACTTGCGATAATGGGAGGGGTTGGTTTTCAATCCCTCCCCCATAATTATGGGGGCGAAGCGCATGGAGCGGGCAAATCCGGCAGCGTTGGGTTTGGTGGGTTTCGGTCTCACCACGATCTTGCTGAGTGCGGTCAATGCGGGCCTGTTGCCCGCCCATGGCGAGCAGGTGGTGTTGCCACTGGCCATGGCGTTCGGCGGCACGGCGCAGATCATCGCCGGCATCATGGAATTCGGCACCGGCAATACCTTCGGCACCACCGCTTTCATTTCCTACGGCGCTTTCTGGTGGTGGTTCGGTCTTCTGGTCTTCTTTGCCGGCAACAAGCTGCTGGATCTTTCCGGCGCCGATCCGGCGGTGGGCCTGGCCCTGGTTCTGTGGGGCGTCTTCACCTTCGGGCTTTGGATCAGCACCTTCCGTCTCACCAGGCTGTTGTTCCTGATTTTCCTCACCCTCTGGATCGCTTTCTTCCTCCTGGGCTTCGGCGCCATGATGGGAAGCGCCCAACTGCATCAATGGGGCGGTTATGTTGGCCTCGTGTGCGGTGCCCTTGCCATGTATGGCAGCTTCGCGATCGTCACGAACACGACAATGGGCCGTGAAATCATTCCAGTCGGAACCAGAAGCTAGTCGTCGTTCGAGTCGGTAGATGCCATGAGTGATCAGATCGTGCCGGTTCCTCCGGCGTGGAAGGGCCGTGCTTTTGTCGGGGCTGCGGATTATGCCGCGCTTTATGCGGAGTCGATGAAGGACCCGGACGGCTTCTGGAACAAGCAGGCCGCGCGGCTCGACTGGATCAAGCCTTTCACCAAGGTCAGCGACGTTTCCTGGAAAGCCGACGATCTGCATGTGCGCTGGTTCGAGGACGGCGCGCTGAACGTCGCCGCCAACTGCATCGACCGGCATCTGGCCAGGCGCGACAACCAGACGGCGATCATCTGGGAAGGCGACGATCCCAAGGACTCCCGGCATATCACCTACCGCCAGCTGCATGAGGAGGTTTGCCGCTTCGCCAATGTGCTGAAAGCGCGCGGCGTCAGGAAGGGTGACCGCGTCACCATCTATCTGCCCATGATCCCGGAGGCGGCCTACGCGATGCTGGCCTGTGCCCGCATCGGCGCGATTCATTCCGTGGTGTTCGGCGGCTTTTCGCCCGACAGCCTGGCCGGCCGCATCATCGATTGCGACAGCCATGTGGTGATCACGGCGGATGAGGGCTTGCGCGCCGGCAAGCGCGTGCCGCTCAAGGCCAACACCGACGAGGCGCTCAAGAAGGCATCCGGCGTCACCGACGTGATCGTGGTGCGGCGCACGGGCGGCCAGGTGGCGATGACCGGCGGCCGCGACCGCTGGTATCACGAGGAAGCGGCCAAGGTGGGCGCCGATTGCCCGGCCGAGGCGATGGGCGCGGAAGACCCGCTCTTTATCCTTTACACCTCGGGCTCGACCGGAAAGCCCAAGGGCGTGCTGCATACCTCAGGCGGCTATTTGCTCTATGCCGCGGCCACCCATCATTATGTGTTCGATTATCACGATGGCGACATCTATTGGTGTACCGCCGACGTGGGCTGGGTAACCGGTCACAGCTATATCGTCTATGGCCCGCTGGCCAATGGTGCCACCACCCTGATGTTCGAGGGCGTGCCCAACTATCCCAGCGCCTCGCGCATGTGGGAGGTGATCGACAAGCACAAGGTCAACATCTTCTACACCGCGCCCACCGCCATCCGTGCCCTGATGCGCGAAGGCGATGAGCCGGTGAAGAAAACCAGCCGTGCTTCGCTTCGCCTCCTGGGCAGCGTGGGCGAGCCCATCAATCCCGAAGCATGGCTCTGGTATCACCGCGTGGTCGGCGACGGCCGCTGCCCCATCGTGGACACATGGTGGCAAACCGAGACGGGCGGCATTTTGATCTCGCCGCTTCCCGGCTCGACCGATCTCAAGCCGGGCTCGGCCACCAAGCCCTTGTTCGGCATCGTGCCGGTCCTGGTCGATGCGGACGGCAAGGTGCTGGAAGGCGCCGCCAGCGGCAATCTCTGCATCGCGCAAAGCTGGCCCGGCCAGATGCGCACCGTCTATGGCGATCATCAGCGCTTTATCGACACCTATTTCAAAACCTATCCGGGCAAGTATTTCACCGGCGATGGCTGCCGCCGCGACGAGGACGGCTATTACTGGATCACCGGCCGCGTCGACGATGTGATCAATGTCTCAGGCCATCGGCTGGGCACCGCGGAAGTGGAAAGCGCGCTGGTGGGCAATTCCAACGTGGCGGAAGCCGCGGTGGTGGGTTATCCGCACGACATCAAGGGACAGGGCATCTATGCCTTTGTGACCACCAAGGCGGGGGTGGCGGCCACCGATGCACTGGGCGAAGAATTGAAGAAATTCGTGGGCCGCGAGATCAGCCCCATCGCCCGGCCCGACGTGATCCAGTTCGCACCCGGACTGCCCAAGACCCGCTCCGGCAAGATCATGCGCCGCATCCTGCGCAAGATCGCCGAGGGCGATACCAAGAGCCTGGGCGACATCTCCACTTTGGCCGATCCGTCGGTGGTGGACGATCTGGTCAAGAACGCCCGGCACTGATCCCGCCAAGCGGCATCTTGCCGCCAGGGGTTCTTGTAAAGCGCTTTATTCTCAATGGCTTGCAGGGAAGCTGGGCTGATCGCCCGCGACCTTAACTTTCGCACGCGCCGCCTGCCCTGTATGACGGATTCGTTGTCATGGGGAGTTATCGCGTTGAGCCAGGGGAAAAGTGTCAGCCGCCGTTCGCTTTTGAAATTCATCGGCACCACCGGCGGCGCCGCCATGATGTACCAGACCATGGTGGCGATGGGCTATGTGGGCAATTCCGATTTCAAAGGCCCCATCAAGCTTTCCGGTTCGCCCAAGGGCGCGTCCGTCCTGATCCTGGGCGCGGGGCTTGCGGGCATGACCGCGGCCTATGAACTGCGCAAGGCCGGCTACAAGGTGCGGGTGCTGGAATATAACGACCGGCCGGGCGGGCGGAACTGGTCGCTCTATGGCGGCGACACCTACACCGATATCGGCGGCGTTTCCCAGCAGGTGAAATTCGCCAAGGGGTTGTATCTCAATCCTGGTCCGTGGCGTCTGCCGCATCATCACTACGGCATTCTTTACTACTGCAAGCTGTTCAATGTTCCGCTCGAAACCTTCACCATGGTGAACTACAACACCTATATCCATTCGACCAAGGCGTTCGGCAGCCAGCCCAAAAGGCGGCGTGAGATCGAGGCCGATTTCAACGGCTATATCTCCGAAATGCTGGCCAAGGCCACCAGCCAGAACCAGCTGAACGCAGCGCTCACCAGGGACGAGAAAGACGGGTTGCTGCAGATCCTTCGGTTCTGGGGCGCGCTGGACAAGAATTACGAATACAGGAAAGGCCCGTTCGTCAGCGATTTCCGCGGTTATCAGACCGATCCGGGCGGCGGGCTTTCGGGCATGCCGGTGGATTCCGATCCGCTGCCGATGCAGCAACTCTTCGATCCCTCGCTCTATACCTTCATCGAAAGCCGCTCTTACGACTACCAGATGCAGCTGTTCCAGCCGGTGGGCGGCATGGGCATGATCGGCAAGGCGTTCGGCCGCCAGCTGGAAGGGTTGATCCAGTTCAATTCCAAGGTCACTTCGATCCAGCAGGACAACAAAGGCGTCACCGCCACCTATATCGATTCCAAGAAGGGTGGTGCGCCCAAGACCGTGCATGCCGATTGGTGCGTCTGCACCATTCCCGCCACCATCCTGTCGCAGATTCCCATGAATGTGGGCGCGCCGATGAAGAACGCGATCGACCAGCTTCCTTATGAATCGTCCTTCAAGGTGGGCTTGCAGTTCAAGCGCCGCTTCTGGGAGCAGGATGACGGCATCTATGGCGGCATCTCCTATACCGACCAGACCATCCAGAATATCGCCTATCCCTGCACCGGCTATTTCAGCGACGGGCCGGCGGTGCTGTTGGGCGGTTACGGCTATGGCAACAGCCTGCCGGATTTCAATTTCGCCGCGCTGCCGCCCGAACAACAGGTGCAGCAGGCGGTGGAGCAGGGCTCCAAGATCCATCCGCAATACAAGAAGGAATTCCTGGACGGCGTTGCCGTTGCCTGGCACCGCGTGCCCTGGACGCTTGGCTGCGCCGGCAGTTGGACCGAGGAGGGCCGCGCCAAGCATTACAAGGATATGTGCGCGATCGATAACCGCATCGTGCTGGCGGGCGAGCATTGTTCTTATCTTCCCGCCTGGCAGGAAGGCGCGATCCTGTCGGCTCTCGATGCCATCGGCCGCCTGCACAAACGCGTGTTGACCGCGTGATGCTCGCGCTGGCCGGCTTGGCGCTTGCGGCGAATCTGGCGGCCCAGCCGCCGGACAGTTTCACCTTCGCCGCGGGCGGCGACATGATCGGGCCTTACCGGTCATTGCCGGCCAGGCCCGATCCCGGCTTCGCGCAGGTGATCTCGCTGTTCAAGGGCGCCGACCTTGCCTTCGCCAACCAGGAAGGTTCGATCTTCGACCTCAAGGCGTTTCCCGGCACGCCGGCGGCCGAGAATGGCGGCGGCTATCCGCTGCAACCTTCGTCTTTCGCGCGCGATCTCAAATCCACCATCGGTATCACCATGGTATCGAAGGCCAACAATCATGCCACCGACTGGGGCACCGAAGGATTGCGCGCCACCTTGGGCTGGCTGATCGTGGCAGGCGTTACGGCCGGTGGCGCCGGATCGGGTCTGGATGGCGCGCGCGCGCCCGCCTATCGCGATACGCCCAAAGGTCGTGTGGCGCTGGTGGATACGGCATCGACCTTTCCGCCCATGGCGGTGGCCGGTCCGTCCGTGGCGCGCTTCGGCATCAATTCCAAGCCGCGCGTGGGCATCAGCCCGCTGCATGTGCGCGAAGTGGGACGCATTTCGCCGCAACAGCTCAGCACCCTGCGCCAGATCAGCGGCACGCTGGATATCGGCGGCAATGCGCATGAGGTGCGGCTGGGCGACCAGGTCTTCTCGGACCAGCCCGGCCCGCGCTGGGAAATGGACAAGGACGACGAAAGCGCGATCCTCAACGGGGTGAAGACGGCCCGCGCCCGGGCGAAATTCGTGCTGTTTTCGATCCATGCCCATCAGACTGCCGGCGATGCCGATGAGGGCGGCAAGCCCTTCGAGCCCATGGCTTTGCATTGGGCCGATGAGGCGGCCAGTCCCGACGAACCCAAGCCGGCCGATTTCGAACCGGCTTTGTTTCATGCCGCGATCGATGCTGGCGCCGATGCCGTGGTGCGCACGGGCCCCCATGTCTTGGGCGGGATCGAGATCTACAAGGGCAAGCCCATCTTCTACAGCCTGGGCAGCCTGTTCTTCGATTTCCACGGCAAGCGCACCTATACCGCGCCCACGGGCCAGGTCATGCGCTTCCCCGACAGCTGGTATGAGACCGTGATACCCGTCACCCGCTATGCACACGGCAAATTGACCGAGATCCGGCTTTATCCCTTCGCCATCGATGACACTGACGGGATCAATGGCGGAATGCCCAAGGCGGCATCCGCGACAGAAGCGCGGACCATCCTGGAGCATATGAAGACCATGTCCGCCGCCTTCGGCACCCGCATCCGTATCGAAAACGGCGTCGGCATCATCCGGAACTGAGCGCGTTGAGCGCGTCAGCCTTTCCTGCCGCTCGCTCGAGCTCGCGACGTTCGCCGCTCGAAATTGTCCACTGGACCATTTCGTCCGCTTCGCGGTTGCGGCTCACCCTACCGCTGCGCTACTTGAGGCCGATGCGCGCCAGAAATGCGCCACCAGGATCGCGCTGGCGATGGCGGCGAAGAAGCACCATACCGAAACCAGGTTGACGAAGAAGAATCCCAAAGTGACCGCCAGTCCGATGGTGATCACAATGCCGAACCAGCGGATCGCCGGATCGGATGACAGAAGCGGCGGCGCGCAGGTGGCGGCCAGATAGGCAAGCATCAGCGGGACCGGAAACGGGCTGTTGTTGATATAGATCAGGCTGTGGGGCGCGGGCCACGCCATGTACGGATGAACCCAGATATCCAGCGCCGAATAGCCGGCAATACCCAAGCCCGGGCCCATCAAGGCCAGAATCCATCGCCGCCTCTGGCGCACTTTCTCTGCCAAACCGACCGCCAGTGGCGTGAACAGGGGCCAGACGATCATGGCCAGGACGGCGAAGCCGGTGGCCAGGTCTTGGCCCGCCTCATGTCCCGCCGGCACGGTCAGCCATAGAAAGCCTTCTATTCCCTGTTGCAGCGCGAAGATCAAAGGCATCGACGCCAGCGGCCGTTCCCATGGTCCGCGGGTTTTGGAAAGCGCGGCCACGCCCGCCAACGCCAAAACGCCGGCGGCGCTGAAACTGGCGGTGGCGGAAAAGCACATGGGATGGCGCGTGCGCCTCAAGGTTATGCAGAAAGGACTTAGCAAAGAAGCCGGAATGCGGCTTGTCGAAAATGAAAGGATGCCCCGATTATTCGTCGCGACTCGCAGGGCGCCCGGCCCGCGACCCTTGGGGAGACCTTCATGAAAGCCTTGACCTCGACGCTTGCTTTTCTTGCCTTTGCTGCCTTGTCCTCGCCCGCTTTCGCGGCCGATACCGTGATCCACAACCAGGAAGCCGCCAATTCGCCTTTCGCCAGTTCGGTGGTGGTGCCGCCGGGCTATACCACCTATTACATCAGCGGCAGCGGCCCCCTGGTCGCCGATGCCGCCGCGCCGGCAGGTTCGGTGCAGCGGCTGGGCAATACCGGGACCCAGACCGCCTCGACGCTTGAAAACCTGCGCCAGAGGATGGCCGCATTGGGTCTTACCATGGGCGATGTGGTGCAGGGCCGGGTCTATCTGGCGGCTGATCCCTATAATGGCGGCAAGATGGATTATGCGGGGATGAACGCGGCCTGGATGAAGGTATTCGGCTCGCCCGACCAGCCCAACAAACCCGCGCGCGCCACCGTCCAGGTCGCCAACCTGGTGGTGCCCGGCGTGCTGGTGGAAATCGAATTGATAGCGGTGAAGAAAGTTCAGTGACGATTCACATCCGCGCAATCACACGCACTCCAAGGAGTGCGTGTGACCATCAGGACGAACGGCTGCGCAAGGCACGCGCCAGGACTAGGCCGGCCACGAAACCCAGGAGGGCGGCGATCAAGGCGAATTTCACGATCAGCCCGATAATTTTCAGGGCTGCGAACACGATCACCGCGACAATGAGCGCGACGACCAATTCGAAACTCCGCATGCGATGTCCCCCGGGGCAGCGAAATCAGCGCGCCGCGCTCGCGATTTGCGGAGCAGGCAAGTCGGCGAACACCAGATTGCGGCTTTCATCATAGCTCGCGGCCTGGGCTGCCACCACCGTAGTGCCCTGGGGCGTGAGTACCGAAATCGCGGCGGGCTTGCCGCTTGGATCGGTTGCCACCTTCTGGACATGGCCGATGACTTGGCCGTGCAGATTTTCCACGGTGGCGGAGGCGATTTTGGCGGGCGGCGCGGGCAGGCTGCTCATCGACATGGGAGCAAGATCCTGGGCGCTGGCGAACACCGGCACCAGGATAGCGGCGCCGATCAGGGTGGCTTTCAACACGTCCATGGGAGCCTCGGATTAAAAGGCGTTTCATGCCGGAAACGAGATGAAAAAACGGCGGTTCCGCGGCCCCGATAAGACCTTTGCGCTGCCGCAATTGAGCCACAATCCGCCTTGGACCGCGAGCGCCGCAGATGTCTCAAATCCTTCAAGCCGGTGTTATAGAGAGCCCGGGATATGCCGGGGTTGATGATGATTCGCCGTATCGTACTGGTGGCCGCGCTTTTGGGGTCCAGTTCTTTTTGCGCCGCCGCCGATCCCCGCCAGGACACGCTGGCCGGAATTTCCCGCTGCGCCGGCTTGCCGGATGATCGCACGTTCCTCGACTGCGTCTATGGGGCGGCCCAGCCCCTGCGCGCGGAACTGGGCCTGCCGCCCGCGCCGCGTTTCCAGACGCAACTGGTGCCGCCCGCCCCCGGCGCGCGCGCGGCAATGCCGCCGCCAATGGCGTCACCACCGATGGCTTCTGTTGCTCCCCCGGCTTCGGCCCGCGCCGCTTCCGTTCCGCCCCCGCAACAGACCAATGGCCTGTTCGGCAACCTGTTCAACAATGGCTCGGAAGAGACGGCGCGCATGGCGTCCTATCGCTTCGACCCGCACGGCATCTTCACCGTCACCTTGAGCAACGGGCAGGTCTGGCGCCAGCGCGCCAATGACACCGCCTTCGCCAATTGGGGCGCCAAGGCGAGCGACTATTACGCCACGGTGCGCGCGCAATCGACCGGCGGCTACAGCCTGTCGGTGCGGGGCGATGATGGGCTCTATCAGGTCGAGCCGGTCCGTTAGCTCTTGAGCATCGGCCGGCCTTCATGCGCGACCAGAAGGTCGTGCATGTCATTGGCATGCTCTTCTTCCTTGGCGAGAATGCCTTCCAGCATCAGCCTTGTGCCGGGATCGTCATTGCCGAAATAGCGGATCAGTTCGCGGTAGTGATCCACCGCGATGCGCTCGGCCACCAGATTTTCCCGGATCATCCCCACCAGGTCGCCGCCTTCGCCATATTGCGAGGCGGAACGGGTGAGCAGGCCCTCGGGGTTGAAATCGGGCTTGCCGCCGAGCTGGTTGATGCGCTCGGCCACTTCCATCATGTGCTCCTGTTCCTCGCGGGCATGTTCGGCGAATTCCGCCTTCACGCCTTCGCTGGAAATGCCCGTCGCCGCCACCGCATGCATGGTGTAGCGCAGCACGCAGACGATCTCGGTCGCCAGCACCGCCTGCAATATCTCGATGGTTTTCTTGACGTCACCTTTATAGGTGCCGGTCACCGCGCCGGTTTCCAGATGCTTGCGGGCACGCTCCCGCAGGGTCTTCACGTCGGTGAGAAAGGGCTTTGACGTATCCGCCATGTCGAAACTCCCCAGTTTTGGCCAAAGGAGTAGAACGCGCGGAGGCCCGATTGGTGCCGCAAGCCCAGGCCTTGCGGGCCTGGGCCAAGGGCATCAGCTGCGTTCGATCTTCTGGGTGGCTTCATCGAGCAGGGCGGCGATTTTGTGCATGGTCTCGTCGCTGTCGGCGCGGGCCAGTTTTTCGGCCAGCGCGGCATGGAGGTTGCGCATCGCCCGCCGCACCGGGGCGACATCGCCTTTCTGCGCCGATTTCAGTTCGGCCATGCGGGCGAGAAGTTCGTCGGTCGC
>DATKPL010000029.1:0-4770 GCA_035524155.1 Rhizomicrobium sp. | reverse complement strand
TGCCGCAACGCTTGAAGCGCTTCGGGGATGGCCACATGGTCGGCGCCCGGCAGGCGAACCCCTTCCAGGATAGCGGCACGGCCATCGCGCAAAATCAGCGTGCCGTCATTTTCCACTTGTGTCACTTGGGCATTGGCGATCACGACCTGATTGGCGCAATCCGGCAGCGGCATGGCCCAAACCGGCGTCGCCAGGAAAATCCCGCTTATCAAGACGGCAAAACGCATCGTCAGCGAATGGCCTTGAGGGAAACGCCCTTGGGCGGCGGCATGTCGTCGGGCACGAAGAAATCCTGAATCAAGTCCTGACTGGGATCGACCCGATAGTGATCGAACTCGGTCATGCCATTCTCGGCCAGGAAATTGTCGTCGATCAGGAAATGGCCGCCGAAGCTTTTGGGCTTTTCGAATATCGCATGGGCCGCATCGGCTAATATCTCGGGCGTGCGGCAGGCCTTGGCGGCTTCGTCGCTGCCGGCGGCAATGCGGATGGCGGCGGTGGCGATAGCCGTGCGGGGCCAAAGCGCATTGACCGCCACCTTGCCGGCGAATTCCGCCGCCATGCCCAGCACGCAGATGCTCATGCCGTATTTCGCCAGCGAATAAGCGGTGTGGCCCGCGAACCATTTGGGCTGCATGTCCAGCGGCGGCGACAGCATCAACACATGGGGATTGGCCGCTTTCAAAAGATGCGGCAAGCAGTATTTGGTCACCATGAAGGTGCCGCGCGTGTTGATCTGATGCATCAGGTCGAACCGCTTCATCTCGGTTTCCAAGGTGCCGGTGAGCGAAATGGCGCTGGCATTGTTGACACAGATATCCAGGCCGCCGAATTTCTCCACCGTCGCCGATACCGCCTTGGCGACCTGATCCTCGAAGCGGATGTCGCAAACGAGCGGCAATGCCTTGCCGCCGGCCTTCTCGATCTCCTCCGCCGCGGTGAAAATGGTGCCGGGCAATTTGGGATTGGGCTCCGCGGTCTTGGCGGCGATCGCGATATTGGCGCCGTCCTTTGCCGCCCGAAGCGCGATGGCCAAACCGATGCCGCGGCTGGCCCCGGTGATGAACAGCGTTTTTCCTTGAAGCGACATGCAACCGCCCTCGAACCGAACAGCGCGAACCTATAGGAGAAAGCGGAAACCTGCGACCGTTTTGACCCCTGGAAAGAAAAGCTGACCCGGCTGGAGTAACTCGCTAAAAGGCACCATGGACAGTCAGGTGAAGAAAATCGCGGCCGCCGATGCCGCAGGCATCGTCCGAGCCGCGCGCATTCTGCGCGACGGCGGACTGGTCGCTTTTCCGACCGAGACGGTTTACGGCCTGGGCGCGGATGCGACCAATGGCCGGGCGGTGGCAGGAATATTCGCCGCCAAGGGACGCCCCCGGTTCAATCCCCTGATCGTGCATGTGAAGGATATCGCGGAGGCGGAACGCTACGCGGCATTTCCGGGTATCGCGCGCCAACTGGCGGTGCATTTCTGGCCCGGCGCCTTGACCCTGGTGCTGCCGCGCACGTCGGATGCCCTGTCGGATCTGGTGAGCGCCGGACTTTCGACTGTCGCCTTGCGCGTGCCGTCCCATCCGATCGCCCGGCGCCTGCTGCAGGAAGCGGGTTTGCCGATTGCGGCGCCCAGCGCCAACCCGTCGGGCCGGGTCAGCGCGACGACGGCGGCGCATGTGGCCGAGTCCCTGGAAGAGAAAGTCGACTTCATTCTTGATGGCGGCCCCACCATGCTGGGTCTGGAATCCACCGTGATCGGCTTTGACAAAGACAGGCCGGTCCTGCTTCGCCCCGGCGCGATCGCGCGTGAGGAAATCGAAGCCGTGACGGGTCCTCTGCAGAAAGCGGGGCCCACCATCCAATCTCCCGGCCAAATGGAAAGCCATTACGCACCGTCCGCGTCCCTGCGCCTGAACGTTTCGAAGCCGGAATTGGGCGAGACATTGCTGGGCTTCGGACACGCCCCGGAGGCGGTGTTGAATCTCAGCGCCGCCGGCGACCTCAAGGAAGCCGCCGCCAACCTTTTCGCCATGCTGCGCGAGTTGGACAAGACGGCCCGGCGCATCGCCGTGACGCTCATTCCGGAAACAGGCCTGGGCGAAGCGATCAACGACCGATTGCGCCGCGCCGCGGCGGGCCGGGAGCAGGACAAGCAATGACCGAGATATTCGAACAGCTCAAGGCGGCATCGGGACCAAACGGCTTCAGCGAAGATCAGCAGGAACTCGCGCCCTATCTGGAAGAATGGCGCGGCCGCACCCATGGCAAATGCGCGCTGCTGCTGAAACCTCAAACCACCGAACAGGTTTCAGCCATTCTTGCCATCTGTCATCAGAACGGTATGCCCATCGTACCGCAGGGCGGCAATACCGGTTTGGTGGGCGGCCAGATTCCGTTGCACGGCGAGGTCCTGTTGAGTTTGAAACGGATGAACCGCATTCGTGATGTCAGCGCGCCCGGCATGACTTTGACCGCCGAAGCCGGCGTCACCCTCAAACAAGCACAGGACGCCGCCGCCGCCGAAGGATTTCTCTTTCCGCTCAGCCTGGGATCGGAAGGAAGCTGTACCATCGGCGGCAACATCTCCACCAATGCCGGCGGCAATCATGTGCTGCGTTATGGCATGATGCGGGCGCTGGTGTTGGGACTGGAAGTCGTGCTGGCGGACGGGCGCGTGCTGCCGATGCTGCGCTCCCTGCACAAGGACAATACCGGTTACGACCTCAAACAGCTGTTCATCGGCGCGGAAGGCACGCTGGGTGTCGTCACCGCCGCTTCGCTCCGGTTGTTTTCGCGACCGGCGCAGATGGTCACGGCTTTCACCGCGGTGCCCTCACCCGCCGCGGCCTTGACCTTGCTGGGCCACATGCAGGCGCGCACCGGCGGCCTTTTGTCGTCGTTCGAACTGGTATCGCGTCCCACCCTGGATCTGGTGCTGAAGCATATCCCCAACACACGCGATCCCTTGGCCGATGCTTCGCCCTGGTATGTCTTGATGGAGGTATCCGGCGGCGCGGGTGCGAGCCTCGAAGCGCTCACCCAATCGGCGCTGGAACAAGCCATGGCGCAGGGTCTGGTGACCGATGCCGTGGTGGCGCAAAGCGAGACCCAGGCCAGAAGCTTCTGGCACATGCGCGAGACCATTTCCGAAGCCGAAAAACGCGAAGGCGTTTCCATCAAGCACGATATCTCGGTGCCGGTGGCGTCGATTCCCCGCTTCATCGAGGAAGCCACTGCCACAGTGATGGAGAAATTTCCCGGCGCCCGCCCTGTTTGCTTCGGCCATATGGGCGACGGCAACCTGCATTTCAATTTCAACGCCCCGCCCGGCAAGGATGCGGAATTCTCGGCACAGTGGAACGAAATGCAGCTGACGGTGCATGACATCGTTCATCATTATTCCGGCTCGATCAGCGCCGAGCACGGCATCGGCGAAATGAAGCGCGAAGTCCTGCCGCGCTACAAATCGCACGAAGAGCTGGATGTGATGCGGGCGATCAAGCACGCGCTTGATCCCAAGAATATCTTGAATCCTGGAAAAACCGTGCCTGCGGTGCGCAGATTGTAAAGAGTGGAATCGCGATATCTTGATTTGTCATTCCCGCGTAAGCGGGAATCCAGGTTAAGGCAGATGATTGCTGGATGCCCGCTTTCGCGGGCATGACAGTCATATATTCTAAAAATTATGCGGCTTTAGAGAGCATCGGTTCGGGCACTACGGGCACCGATTGCAACTTCCGGTTCGACATCGCACTGATCGCGGCGGTGACGAAGGTGGCGGCATAAGGCAGGCTCTGGACCCCCAGCATCACCATCCAAAGCCCCACGGCCGGATCCTCGAAGCCCCGGTCGAAGCCCATCGAAACCATGGCCGCAACCAGGCCCACCAGCAGCACGGTCTCCTGCCACACCACACGCAGCGCCTGGCTGAACAGCGCGGGATCGACACATTTTGGCGTGCGCAGGAAGGGCTGGTTGGTGGTGAGAAGCCCGGACCACACCGCCTTGCCCACCGCATGGGTCAATGCGAGGCCCGCGACCGACGCCATCAACGCGCCTTTCACGCCGGAGCGCACCTTGGGCGGATAAAGCAGCAAGGTCTTGATCAGCTTGGTGGCGAACAGCGCCATCGCCGCCGCCGACAAGGCTGGCATGGGCACATCGATATAGCTGGGCGCCACCCACATCAGCAGGGTCCAGATCAACGCAGTGCAGGTCACCACCATGCCCAACCCGTCGGAAATCCAAGGCAGCCAACCGGAGAGGAACTGATAACGCTGCTCCCAAGAGAGGCCCGAACCGCCCAGGAAAATCTCCCGCGCATGGCGCTTCATGATCTGCATGGCGCCATAGACCCAGCGGTAGCGCTGGGACATGAAAGCGCCCAGCGTATCAGGCTCAAGACCCGCGCCCAAAGTCTGCGGAATATAGGCGGCCTCATAACCGGCCTCGAACAGTTTGAGGCCCAGCTCGGCGTCTTCGGTGATGCACCATTCGCTCCAACCGCCCACTTCCTCCAGCGCGGTCTTGGTCACGATGGTCATGGTGCCGTGCTGGATGATGGCGTTGTGTTCGTTGCGCTCGACCATGCCGATATGGAAGAAGCCGCGATATTCCTCATAGGCCATCGCCTTGAAGGTGCTTTCGTTCGCGTCGCGATAATCCTGCGGTCCCTGCACCAGCGCGATCGCCGGCGACGCGAACAGCGGCATGGCGCGCCTGAGCCAGAACGGCTCGACCTGATAATCGCTGTCGATCACCGCGATATGG
>DATKPL010000028.1:0-8023 GCA_035524155.1 Rhizomicrobium sp. | reverse complement strand
CAGTTTCGAGTGCACCTTTTGCGCCGCCTGCGTGGCGGAGAAGCTGAACGGCGTCTGCCCCAATTGCGGCGGGGAGCTGGTGGCGCGCCCGATCCGCCCCGCCGCCAAGCTTGCGAATAATCCACCCTCTGCCCGCCGTATCTGGAAGCCGGAAGGGTGCGGACACGCCGGATAAACGAGCGAAATCAGTCTGTTAGAATAATATTGAGAAAATCAATTTTTTCTGATTGAAAAATTGACTTTCCTGATTATTTTATCGCCCATAATAAATTTCACGCAGAGCAATGAAAGACTGGCAGGATCTCACCAAGCTTACCCAAGGCGGTTCTCTTGTGGTGGAGCGGGTCCGTTTGCCGGATCGTGGCGTCGCCATCGAAGGCGAATTCGCCCTGCCGCAATTGGCGCGGCTGAGCGCGGAAGATCAGGTGTTCATCGCCGCTTTCCTCAAGAGCCACGGCTCGATCAAGGAGATGGAGCAGGTCTTTGGAATCTCCTACCCCACGGTGAAAAGCCGCCTCAACCGCATCGCCGCGCAGCTGGAATTCGTCGAGACCGATCCCAAGCCGTCCCGCAATGAAATTCTCGACCGGCTGGAGCGCGGTGAGATAAGCGCCGCCGATGCTATCCGCGAACTGGAGGGGAAATGAAACCCGAGATCCTGCCGCCTCTGGGCGCCACAGTGCATGTGAAGCCTGCCGGCTGGCGTCGCGGCATCCGCCTTTGGCTGCCTCTATTCCTGGTCTGGCTGCTGGTGTTGCCGCTGCTGATCCTGCTTTTGCCGTTCCTGTTGGTGGGCGCGCTGGTCATGGGCATCAATCTGTGGCGTTCGCTCAAGGCCATCAACGGTGTCCTGGCAGCCACCCGCGGCACCCATGTCGAAGTCGACAACCGCGACACCAAATTCTTCATCCGGCTTCATTGAAGGAGTGCACGCCATGAACGAGAATCGCCGCCAGATCCTGGACATGTTGGCCAACGGAAAGATCACCGCGGACGAGGCCGAAAGGCTGCTTGCTGCGCTGGAGCGCTCGCCCTCTCAGACCGGCGAGGCGGTCAAATATCTGCGCGTGCTGGTCGACGCCAATGACGCGCTGGACGGCCCCACCAAGGTGAATGTGCGCGTGCCGATGCAGCTGCTGCGCGCCGGCGTGCGCCTTACCGGCATCATTCCCGCCACTGCGCGCGATCAGGTCAATGACGCATTGCGCAAGGAAGGCATCCCATTCGATATCAACAATATCACGCCGCAGAATCTGGAAGAGATGATCGAGCATCTGCGCGATCTGTCGGTGGATGTTGATAACGAACACGCGAAAGTAAGGGTGTTTTGTGAGTGACCCCCATCTGTCCGCAAACGCGGACAAGCCCGCAGGCGGACATCTTCCCCTGCCAGTCGCTCAGCGACGCGGGGGAAGAAAGCCTCGACCAAGTGCGCTGTCCTATAAATGAATTACCGCCACAGTTATCATGCCGGCAACTTCGCCGATGTCATCAAGCATCTGGCGGAAGTGGCGATCCTTGCCCATCTGGCAAAGAAGGACACGCCCTTCGCCGTGATCGACAGCCATGCCGGTCGCGGCAGTTACGATCTCGCCTCGGAGGAAGCGCTCAAGACCAGTGAAGCGGCATCGGGCATCCAGGCCTTGGATGGTCTTTCCGGTTCACCGCTGCTTGACTCCTATATGCGCCTGGCGCGGGGAGGGGACGGGCAAACCTATCCCGGTTCGCCCTTGATTGCTGCCAGATTGCTCAGGCCGCAGGACCGTCTGGTGGCGATCGAGAAGCATCCCGAGGAAGTCAAAGCGTTGAAGGAAACACTCTCGCCCTGGCGTAAGGCGCGGGTGGAAGAGGGGGATGGCTATGCCCGGCTGGCGGCGCTGTTGCCGCCGGCCGAGCGGCGCGGGCTGGTGCTGATCGATCCGCCGTTCGAAGCGCCCGACGAATTCGAAAGCCTGGGCCGGGCCGTGCGCGGTGCCTTGCGCCGCTTCGCCACCGGCATCTATCTGATTTGGTATCCCGTGAAATCCGATGCGTCCGCGCGCGCGATGGAGGGCGAAATCCTGATGGACGCCCGCAAGGCGCTCAGGATCGAGGCAATGATTGATGCCCCGGAAGGCAGGCTCGCCCGCGCTGCAGTCCTGGTGCTCAATCCCCCCTTCGGCTTCGCCGCAGCCATGAAGGAGGCGTTGGCCAAGGTTGCGCCCCAGCTGAAAGCAAAAACCCATCTGGCGTGGCTGGCGGGCGAAGAGTAAGCAGCTATTCCGCGGCGTGCTCGGGAATTTCGGGCGGCGCGTCTTCGCCCCAGCGTTTCGCGATCAGCGACACCGCCCATAGGGCCGCCGCCATCACCACCAGCGCCATCAGCCAGGGGATGGTGCTGATCAGGCTTTCGGGCGTGATCGAAGGCATGGGGAATTGCGAGAGCGCATCCCAGCGGTCTTCCATCCAGTGCCAAGCCTGGTGCGCCACGATCGCCGAAAGAATGATCGAGCCGATGCGATAGGGCACCACATAGCGGAAGAGAAGGTTCAGCGCGGGAACGAACAGCGCCAGCATGAACAATTGCCCCAGCTCGACGCCGACATTGAAGGAGAGAAGCGAGAGCAGCACATGGGAGCCCGCCAACTGCAGGGAATCGCGCAACACCCATGAGAAGCCGAAGCCATGCACCAGGCCGAAGAAGAAGGTGATCACCCAGCGATGCCTGGGTTTGAGGACGACGATATTCTCCAGTGCCATATAGACGATCGAAACCGCGATCAGCATCTCGATCAGGGGCGGGAACCACTCTGCATCCGGCGCATAACCATAGGCCGAAGCGATCAGGGTGATCGAATGGGCGATGGTGAAAGCGGTCACGACCGGAATCAGCGGGCGAATGCGGCGGAAGGGAATGATCAGGGCGAACAGGAAGAGAAGATGGTCGATCCCCTCCAGGATATGGTGGAAGCCCATATTCACGAAGCGGGTGGCGGCATTGATCCAGCTGGGATCCATGCTCACCAGGCCGGCATCGCCCGGCAGGTCATAAGCCCTTGTCACGCCATTGGGCGAGATGAATTGCAGCGCCGTGGTCTCATGCAGCGCCAGCCGGTCGAAGGCGGCATGGATGGAGAAATTGGATTGGTCGGACTGGATGGGATATTCGAACCACACATCCAGCTTGGCCTGGTCCCAGTAGATGTCGCCGGTGGCGGCCAAAGGCGGCGCCTTCAACTGCGCCAGCGCCTGGTCATAGGTGGCGAAGGAACGGTCTGAATCCAGCGCCATGCGCACCGCAACGATATGCGGGAAAGGCAACTGCCGCCCGTTCTCGTACACTTTGAGATTTTCGAACAGCGCGACCTGGGCGGCGGTGCGCAACGGGCCATCCGCGCGCGTCAGATCCACCGAGCCGTTTGCATGATGATAGTAGTCGGCATCGGAATAGGATTTCAGCGGCATCCGCATCAGGACCTGAAGCACATGGCCTTGCGGCTTCATGTAGGCCTGGATGAGGGCGTCGACCGGGATGTTATGGGCAAAAGCGGGGCCGGCGGAAAGAAGGCCTAGCCCCAAAAGAATCAGCGCCGCCAGTGCGTTTGAGAACTGGCGGCGCATGATCCTGAACAACATGAAAAGCTAAAGCGTATGAACCGAAGCGATTAGGACTTCGGCCAAGCCACTCCCTCATCCATTGCGGTGACGGGGCCCATGCCCTTGTAGACGAACTTCTGAATGCGGCGTCCGCCATAGGTTTCGGTGGTGAACAGATTGCCTTTGGAGTCGATGGCGATGGAGTGCACGCCATGGAACTCGCCGGCAGAGTTGCCGCCATCGCCGAAGGTGTAGATCGGCGTGAGCGTCTGACGGTCGATGATGACCACATGCTCATCCACGCCGTCCGCCATGAAGATGTACTTCTGCTGCGGATCCTTGGAGAAGGCGATATCCCACACCGAACCGTCGGTCAGGGTGGCGGTCTTGTAGTACATTTCCTTCACGAACTTGCCTTCGGGCGTGAAGACCTGCATGCGGTCGTTGACGCGGTCGCAGACATAGACCAGGCGGTCCACCGACATGTCCGCGCAATGCACGGGATTGCGGAAGAAATTCTCATGCGCCCGGTCATGCGGCCCGTCGGCGGTGTACCTGGGCTGCACCGTGTCGTCCACCGGGTTTTGACCGTAGGCTCCCCACCAGCGCTTCATCTTGCCGGTGTCGGCGTCAAGCACGGCGACACGATGGTTCAAGTAGCCGTCGGCGATATAGGCTTCGTTCGCCTTGGGATCGACGAAGATCTTGGCGACCCGGCCGAAATTGTCCGGATCGTTCGAGTTCGCCGCAAAGCCGTTCCGCGCACCTTCCGCATTGGCGTCAGCCGCCGCGCCCGCTTTCGCCCGCGCGCCCGACTTGCCGATCTGCATCAGGAACTTGCCATCCTGGGTGAATTTCAGGATCTGCGAGTCCGGGCCGCCATTGCCGCCGATCCAGACGTTACCCTTATAATCGACGAAGATGCCGTGATTGGATTCAGGCCACTGATACGGCGCGCCGTCGACATGCCCGCCCCAGGCGTGGATGTTGTTGCCGGCTTCGTCGAAGGCCAGGACCGGAGGGGCCGGCTGGCAGCATTCGCCTTGATGATTCTTCAACTGAAGAATGGTGCGCTCGACAGTGTTGTCGCGATGGACCATCCAGATATGATCATTGTTGTCGACCCACACGCCGATCGACATGCCCAGAACCTCGTGATTGGGCAGCGGCTTCGGCCAGAACGGATCGACTTCGAATTTCGGCGCCATCACGCCCTGCGCTTCAGCCTTGCCTTGAAGCGCGAACTGGGCGACGCCCAATCCCGCCAGAGCCACGGCGAAGGCGGAGCCGATCAGGAAATTTTTTGAACGGATGAGCTTTCTCATAATCCTCCCCCAGAAATGAAGGGTGGTATGAGTTTCGACAAAACCCCACCCTTTCCAATAGGGTTACATGAGACGGGTAATGGCGTAAAGCGCCCGCCCCCCGGTAAGCGCCCGTAATTGGCCGGTTTTTCTTCGCTTTTTGTCGCCACCGGCCCTGATATTTCCTCACTGCGGCCAAGTGATGCTGCGCGGCGCCATGGCCGGTCAAATGACGCGGCTGAACCAGGCCAGCGACAAACCCGCGGCGGTCAACATTACGATCGCTGCTGCAGCTGCGAAGAAGGAGGAAATCTCCATCTGCTGGGTCTCCATAATCAGCTGCTTGGAGAGGACGCCATAGACTGCCTTGAGATCATCGGCACTGGCGGCATGGAAATAGCGGCCCCGTGTGATGTCGGCGATTTTCTTGAGGGCGTCCTCGTCCAGCTGGGCGCGCATGGAAAAGCCGCCAAAGCCCACCACATTGCCCCGCGTGGTGCCGAAGCCCACCGTATAGACCTTCACGCCATATTCCGAGGCGATGCGCGCCGCCTCGATCGGGTCATAGCCGGCATTGGTCTGGCCATCGGTCAGAAGAATGATTACGGCATTCTTGTACGAGCCCGGCTCGACCGGCACATGCTTCTTGGGCGGCCCGGCGGGGCCCCGGTCGCCCAGGGCACGTCCGCCATACCGGTTGAAGCGGTCACCGCCGCCAAAGCCGAAACCGCCGGAGCCGCTGCCGAAGCCGCTGTAATAATTGGCGATGGGAAAATTCTCGTGCGGGAAGATGCTGGACATCGCCATCAGGATGCCGCTGCCGACCGCGGTGCCGCGTTGCAGCTCGAAATGATCGATGGCGTTATCCAGCGCGGCGTGGTCGACCGTGGGGCTTTGCACCAGGAAGGCCGTGGCCGCGAAGGCGACAATGCCGATCACCACATCCCGGGGCTGGCTCTTGATATATTGCTTGGCGGCGGTTTGAGCCGCTTCCAGCCGTGACGGATTGACGTCGGTCGCCCGCATGCTGCCCGAGACATCCATCACCAGCATTACCGTGGCGCGCGTGGAAGGCAGGCTCACCAAAGCCGTCGGCCGTGCTACCGCGATCAAAAGCAACGTCAGCGCCAGAAGCATCAGGGCCGGCGGCACATGCCGGCGCCAGCCTACCGCGCCCATCGCCGCCTTGACCATGCCGAGATTGGCATAGCGCAGCGCCATCTTCTTGCGGCGGTAGAGCAGCAGCACATAAAGACCGACCGCCAGCGGGACCAGCAGCAACAGCCAGAGGAATTCGGGCCATAGAAAAGTCAGGTGCGGAATATGCGGGATCGCCAGGAACAGCTTGGTGAGGCGCGCCATCATGCCGGCACCTTGGCGAAACGCAGCTTGCGCATGTCGGCAAAGCGCAGCACCGCGTCGGCGACGTCATCCTCGGTGGAAAGCTCCAGCGCATCCACGCCGGCGCTGGCGAAGGCGCCCCGCAATTCTTCTTCCTGGGCGCGGGCGGCGGCGGCGAAGCGGGCGCGGAAGCCCTTGTCATGGGTGTCCACGAACAGCTGCTCGCCGCTTTCCGCATCCTGGAAGGTGAGCAGGCCCAGATCGGGAAGCCGTGTCTCCAAGGGATCGCTCAATCTGACCGCGATCACGTCATGGCGGCTTGCCAGTTGCGCCAGGGGTCTTTCCCAGCCCGGGCTGGAGATGAAATCCGAAACGATGAACACCAGCGAGCGCCGCCTTATCATCCGGCCGGCATCGGAAAGCACTCTTTTAAGATCGGTGCCGTGCGCATTCTTGGGATTGCGGTAACGCAGAAGCGCGTCCAGCAGCACCAGCAATTGCCGCCGGCCGCCGCGCGCCGGAATCATGCGCTCGACCGACCCGGAGAACAAAAGCGCGCCGGCCCGATTGCCCTTGCCGGAGAGGAAGCGGCACATCAGGGTCGTGAATTCCGTCAGCACTTGGCGCTTGGACACGCTCACCGACTGGAAATCCACCGAGGGGCTCATGTCGAGCAGGAACCAGGCGGTGATCTCGCGGTCCTCCAGATATTCGCGCACATAAGGGGTCTGGAGCCGCGCCGTGACGTTCCAGTCGATGTGGCGGACATCATCGTAATATTGATATTCGCGGATATCGGCGAGATCCAGGCCCTGGCCGCGGAACAGGCTGCGATGATCGCCTTGCAGCAGACCCTCCAGTCGCCGCGCGATTTTCAGTTCGAGGCGATGGAGAACCGCTTCAGGCGTTTGCGGCGCGGTCATGGCGCTCCAGGACTTTCTCCGGCGCGGGCACGGCCTTCATCAGATCGCGCACCAGGTCATCCGCGCTGATGCCTTCGGCCAGCGCCTCATAGGAGGGCACGATGCGATGGCGCAGCACATCCGCCGCCACATCCACCACATCGGCGGGGAGCGCATAATCGCGGCCGCGCAGATAGGCGAGCGCGCGGCCCGCTTCGATCATGCCGATGGTGGCGCGTGGGCTGGCGCCATAGAGAATGAGCCGGCCGTGATCCGAAAGTCCCGCCTTGGCGGGATTGCGCGAGGCTGCCACCAGCCGGACCGCGTAGGTGACGAGGGCCGGGTCGATATAGATCCGGCGGGCTTCGGCCTGCATCGCCAGCAATTCCTCGGTGGTGGTGACGGCGCCGATGGCGGCGAACATGCCGGTGACGCGCTGGACGATCACGAATTCCTCATCCTCGGTCGGATAGCCCACCAGCACCTTCATCATGAAGCGGTCGACCTGCGCTTCGGGAAGCGCATAGGTGCCTTCGGTCTCGATGGGATTTTGCGTCGCCATCACCACGAAGGGTTTGGGGACAGGATGGCTTTCGCCCGCGATCGTGACCTGGCGCTCCTGCATCACTTCCAGAAGCGCACTTTGCACCTTGGCGGGCGCGCGGTTGATTTCGTCGGCCAGGACCAAATTGGCGAAGACGGGCCCGAGCACGGTGGTGAATTCGCCGCTCTTCTGGTTGAAGATGCGGGTGCCGATCAGGTCCGCGGGCACCAGGTCGGGAGTGAATTGGATGCGCTTGAAGCTGCCTTGCATGGCGCGCGCCAGCGTCGAAACCGTCAAGGTCTTGGCCAAGCCCGGCACGCCTTCGACCAGAAGGTGGCCATTGGCGAGCAGCGCCA
>DATKPL010000027.1:0-2966 GCA_035524155.1 Rhizomicrobium sp. | reverse complement strand
CGTGCTGGTGGTGGCCGGCGATGTGGAGCCGGAAGCGGTCCTGGCCAAGATCAAGACCCTGTTCGGCGCCATTCCCTCCAAAACATTGCCGGCGCGCCCCAAGTTCGATTTTCGTCCCGTCGACACTGCGCCGATCCAGGTTGAAACCGACAGTCCCGCCGCCACCAAGATGATCGCCATGCGGTTGCCCGGCTGGACCAGCGCCGATTTCCCGGCGCTGGAAGTCCTGTCGGATGTTCTGTCCAGCCGCCGCTTCCAGCTTTACGCCCTGGTGGCGCAGGGCAAAGCCATCAGCGCCAATTTCTCGATGGATCCGCTGGAACAGGCCAGCATCGCTTCGGCCTCCATTTCCGTGGCGCCGGGTTCGGACCTGAAGGCGGCGGAAAAAACGCTGCGCGGCATTCTCGCCGATGTGGCCAAGAACGGTGTTCCTGCCGATCTTGTGGCCGCGGCCAAGATTCAGGAATACCGCTCGGCCCAGACCCGCAAGAACTCGATTCCCGAGCTGGCCTCGGTGTGGTCGGACTCGGTCGCGCAGGAAGGATTCCAGTCTCCCGACGAGGACCTGGCGCAAGTCGAAAAAGTCACGCCCGAGGACGTCAACCGCGTGGCGCGCAAATACCTCGATCTCGATCATGCCATCGTCTTGACGATGACGCCCAAGGGTGGCGCGCAGATCGCGGCCGAAGATCATGATTTCGGCGGCCAGGAATCCATCGCCCTGGGCGAGGTCAAGCCCGTAACGCTGCCCAGCTGGGCGGAAAGCGCGCTGACGCGGCTGGATGTGCCGCAATCCACGCTTCATCCTACCGTCTCGACGCTCCCCAACGGCATCACCTTGGTGGTTCAGCCCGAAAGTGTGAGCGACACGGTGAGCGTCTATGGCCATATCGAGAACCGGCCGGAAACCGAAACCGCCACCGGCAAAGAGGGGGTGGCCGAACTGGTCAACGCCTTGTTTAAATATGGCACGCAGCATCTTGATCGCATCGCCTTCCAGCAGGCGCTGGACGCGATCGGCGCGGGCGAGCATGCCGGACCGGATTTCCAACTCCAGGCGATGGCCGGTGATTTCGACCGCGGCGTCGCGCTTTTGGCCGACAATGAATTGCATCCCGCTTTCTCGCCCGAGGCGATGAAGCGGGTGCGCGATCAATACAGCCACATGGTGGCCGCGCGCATGCACACGCCGGCTTTCCTGGCCAGCAAGTCCCTGCGCGAATCCCTTTTCAGCAAGGGCGATCCGTCGCTGCGCGAGCCGCTGCCGGAGAATATCGGCCGTCTCAGCATGGACGACGTTCTCAATTATTATCGCACCACGTTCCGGCCCGATCTCACCACCATTGTGGTGATCGGCAAGATCACGCCGGAGGAAGCGCGCAGCGTGATCGAGAAATATTTCGGCGCCTGGAGCGCGGTCGGGCCGAAACCCGAGATCGATCTGCCGGCGGTGTCGGCCAATCATTCTGCCACCCTGACCATCGCCGACAACAGCAGGGTGCAAGACACGGTCGCGCTGGCCGAAAATGTGCCCCTGGCGCGGAAAGACGACGATTATTATGCGCTGACCCTGGGCAATGCGGTCCTGTCGGGAGGCTTCTACTCTTCGCGCCTCTCCAATGATCTCAGGAAGAAGACCGGGCTGGTCTATTCCGTGGACGCCGATCTCGAAGCCGGCAACACGCGCAGCATTTACATGGTCAGCTATGCGTGCGATCCCGTCAATGTCGCAAAAGCCGCCGCGATCGTGAGCGACGAGCTGAAGGACATGCAGAACAACCCCGTCTCGGACGACGAACTCATGCGCGCCAAGGCCTATCTTCTGCGGCAAATCCCGCTGCGCGAGGCGAATTTCGGCGCCATTGCGCATCGTTTCAACCAGTTGCGCGACCTGGGACTTCCCCTGGACGAACCGTCCCAGGCCGCCAGCCGGTATGTAAACCTCAACGCCGCCGATGTGCAGAAGGCTTTCCGGAAATGGATGCGGCCCGGCGATCTGGTGCGCGTGAGCCAGGGACCCACGCCTCAGTAAATTTCCGGCGGCAGCCTAGTGCGCGCGCAACGCCGCGTCGATCAGGTCCAGCAGCTCTTCGTCGTTGAAGGGCTTGGAGAGGATGGCCATCACGCTTTCGCGCTTGAGCGCGGCATCCAGCACGGCATCGCGGCGGCCGCTGATCGCGATCACCGGAATCGTGTTGCCGCGCGCGCGTAACAGGCGGAGCAACTCCAGGCCGCTCAGCTCAGGCATGTAAAGATCAAGGACCAGGCATCCTTTTGCGCCTTGCGCGCGCCGCGTGAGGAAGTCTTTGGAGCTGGCAAAGCTTCGTACCGTGATGCCGTTGCTTGTCAGCAGCGACACGAGCGAGTCGCGCACGGCCCTGTTGTCGTCCACGACATAGACCAGGGGGTCCGAATAGGTCATCGGATTAAGGTAGCGGCAGGCGGATCTGGAACGTCGCGCCCGGTCCCGATGCAAAAGCCTTGATGGACCCGCCATGGGCCTCGATGATCGATTGACAGATCTTCAGGCCGATGCCCAGGCCGTCCCGCTTCGTGGTGACGAAGGCGCGAAACAACTTCCCCGCCATCTCGGGCGGAAAGCCAGGGCCGGTGTCGCGAATGGTGATCTGGGCATAACGATCCTCGATCGCCGATGAAATGTGAATTTCACCTTTTTCCACGTCCGCCATCGCCTCGGCGGCATTGCGGATGAGATTCAGGAGCACTTGCTGGATCTGGATCCTGTCGATGACGAGCTTGGGGAGGCGCGGCTCCAGATTCAGCGTTATCTTGATGTTGTTGTGCGCGGTACCCACCAGGCCCAGGGCGACGGCTTCGCGGATTACCGGGTTGATATTCTCCGGAGCCTTCTCGCTTTCCCGTTTTTCCACGAAATCCCTGAGATAGCGGATGATGGTGCCGGCCCGGATGGTCTGGTCCGCGGCTCGTTCCACGGCACCGCGGGC
>DATKPL010000026.1:0-4374 GCA_035524155.1 Rhizomicrobium sp. | reverse complement strand
GTTTATCTGGGCGACATCAACGGCAGCAAATTCAAGCCGCTGGATCAGATCAATGCGTCCAATTTCTCCAATCTGGAAGTGGCATGGCGCTTCAAGACCGACAATATGGGCAATCGCCCGGAGTACAAGCTGGAAGGTACGCCGCTGGAAGTGAACGGCGTGGTCTATGCCACAGCCGGTTCGCGCCGCGCGGTGGTCGCGCTGGACGCGGTGACGGGTGAATTGCTCTGGGTGCATGGCGAAAAAGAAGGCGCGCGTGGCGCCGCCGCCCCGCGTCAATTGTCAGGCCGCGGCCCGGTTTATTGGAGCGACGGCAAGGACGCGCGGATTCTCTACACCACCCCCGGCTATCAGCTGATCTGCCTGGATGCCAAGACGGGCATGCGGGTTCCGTCCTTTGGCAACAATGGCGCGGTGGATCTGAAGGCCGATGACGACCAGAAGATCGAGCCCGATCTCACCACGGGTGAAATCGGCTGGCAGTCGGCGCCCACTGTGGTCGGCGACAAGATTCTGATCGGCTCGGCCTTCCGCGAAGGCTTCACGCCCACCAGCTACAAGAACAACAAGGGTTCGGCCCGTGCCTATGATGTGAGGACCGGAAAGAAGCTCTGGGAATTCCACACCATCCCGCAAAAGGGAGAACCCGGCGCGGAAACCTGGCTGGACAATTCCAATACCTATACCGGCAACACCGGTGTGTGGACCGAAATGACCGCTGACCCGGTTGCGGGGTTGGCATATCTGCCGGTCGAGCAACCGACGTCCGATTTCTATGGCGGCAAGCGCCCCGGCAACGGCCTTTATGGCGACAGCCTGGTCGCGGTCGACCTCAATACCGGCAAGATGAAATGGTATTTCCAGACCATCCATCACGAGATCTGGGACTATGACATGTCGTCCGCCCCGCTGTTGATGGACATCAACGTCAACGGCAAGCCGATCAAGGCGGTGGCGGAGCCCTCGAAGATGGGTTTTCTCTATGTCTTCGATCGCATCACAGGCAAGCCGGTCTGGCCGATGCCCGAGACGAAGGTGGAAAAAGGAACCGCGCCCGGGGAATGGTATGCGCCCACGCAGCCCATTCCCTCCAGGCCCAAGGCTTACACCCGCACGGGCGTGACCACCGATGAACTCATCGACTTTACGCCCGCCATGCATGTGGAAGCGCTGGAAGCGATCAAGAAATACAAGATCGGTCCCATCTTCACGCCGCCGGTTGTCTCCAATCCCAACGGCCCCATCGCCACCATCATGGTGGGCGCGGCCAATGGCGGCACCAACTGGCCGGGCGGTTCTTTCAATCCCGAGAACCACACCGTCTATGTTTATGGCTGCAATGACTGCATGTCCTTGACCGGTCTGGTCCCGCCTCCTCCCGGCATGACCGATCTTCCTTATGTGGAAGGCCTGGCCGGTCAGCGGGTGGTGATGATCAACGCGGCCGGCGCGGACTCGGGCGCCGATGCGGCGCCTGCGCCCAAGCGGCCGGCGCGTCCCGCCGGTGGTGGTGGTGGCGGCTTCCGCACGGTCTCCGTGCAGGGCCTGCCGTTGCTGAAACCGCCTTATGCGACCATCAGCGCCATCAATCTGGACAAGGGTGACATCGTCTGGCAGGTCGCGCATGGCGACACGCCCGATGCGATCCGCAACAATCCGGCGTTGAAAGGCATCAATGTGCCGCGCACCGGCCAGGCCGGCTTCAACATCGGCACGCTGGTGACCAAGTCGCTGGTGATCGCGGGCGATGGCCAGGTCACGACCACGCCCGATCATCCGCGTGGCGCACCGCTGCGTGCCTATGACCAGGCGACCGGCAAGGAAGTGGGCAATGTGCTGATGCCGGCGGGGCAGTCCGGCTCGCCCATGACCTATATGGTCAATGGCAAGCAGTACATCATCGTCGCCGTGTCCGGCGGTGACTATTCGGGCGAATATATTTGCTACACGCTGCCTGACAACGGTTAACCCCTCCGCCCTCCGCACCTGACGGTGCTACGGGCACCTCCCCTTCCAGACGCTTCGCGTCGAAGGGGAGGCAGGGCACGACCAAGAAATAAAAATGGAAACGGCCCCGCGTTGGGGCCGTTTTCTTTTTCAGCCTACTGGAACCGGCATTCGCGGGTTCTTATGTCAGGATCATTCTTCCCAGCCCGATTTCATCAAAGGATAGACCCATGATCAGCGCTGCAAAGTCCGGAACCTTCTCGATCGGCGGCAAGGCAAAGGTCCATCGTCTGGGCTTCGGCGCCATGCGCGTCGTAGGTGACGGCATCTGGGGACCACCCAAAGACAAAGGGGAAGCACTGGCCACATTGCGGCGGCTTCCCGAGCTGGAGGTGGATTTCATCGACACCGCCGATGCCTATGGGCCGGAGATTTCGGAAAACCTCCTTCGCGAGGCGCTCCATCCCTACAAAGGGCTTTTGATCGCCACCAAGGGCGGCCTCACGCGCTCGGGCCCCAATCAATGGAGTCCCAAGGGCGATCCGGATTACCTGGTTGGCGCGGCCAAGAAAAGCCGCGAGCGGCTCAAGGTCGAGACCATCGCGCTTTGGCAATTGCATCGCATCGATCCCGATGTGCCGCGCGGCGAACAATTCGGCGCCATTAAACAGCTTTTGGGTGACGGCGTGATCGCCCAGGCGGGCCTGAGCGAGGTCTCGGTGGAAGAGATCGAAGCCGCTCGCAAAGTCTTTCCCGTCGCCACGGTGCAGAACCGCTACAATCTGGTGGATCGCGGCAGCGAGGATGTCCTGAACTATTGCGAGAAGAACGGCATCGGCTTCATCCCGTGGTTTCCGCTCGCCGCCGGCGATCTGGCCAGGCCAGGTTCGCTGCTTGATGGCATCGCCAAAAAGCATCAGGCATCGCCGGCGCAGATTGCGCTGGCCTGGGTCTTGAAGCGTAGTCCGGTGATGCTGCCCATTCCCGGCACCGGCAAGGTCAAGCATCTGGAAGAGAATGTCGCGGCGGCGGACATCGTTTTAAGCGACGAAGATTTCAAGGCGCTCGACCAGGAAGCCAAGAAAAAATAGTGGCTACGAACCAGTCGCGGCGGAGGGGGCCGAGTGAGTGCGCATGGCCTCAAGGCTCTCGGGATCGGACAGCAACGCAACCCAATCCTGCCGGGTGAAGGCGTTCGTGTCGCGCCGCCGTGCCGCATCGGCCAGCACGGCCAATTGGGCGCGGGGCATTTCCAGCGACGGCGGTGCTTCTTTCAGCAGCCGCAAATGCAGCGCCATAACCGATGGATCTTCCAGCACCAGGTGGCGATAATCGGAAGCATCGCTGAGCGTTTCACGCCGGCCGAGCAGTTGCTGCGCGCGTTTGAGGACGGGGATGACCGTCGTTTCGCTGGGCACCAGGAAAGTGCGCGCCCGCGACAACGCCTCACCCAACGCCAGGCTGGATGTGATCTCGACCACCGGCACGGCCAGGATCAATCCGATCAATAGCGGCAGGAACCAAGGCAGGCTGTCCGGCGCGAAGCGGTAGAGCAGATAAGTGACGCCAACGCCCACCAGCGTGTGCACCCAGTAATTCTTCACCACAAACCAGAAAGGCAGCGCGCGGTCGCTGCGCGCCTGGGTGCCCCAGCCGGTGGCCCGGCCTATCAGGATATTGAGCAGGAACCAGCTGTGCGACAGCATCGCCACCGGGGCAAACAGGGTGGCAAACAGGCTTTCCAGCAGCACGGATTGCACCATGCCGCGCACGCCGCCATATTCTTTCACCAGGGCGGGCTGGGTGAAAAGCACCACAGTGGCCAGAAGCTTTGGCGCATAGAGCAGCACCAGGGTTGCGGTGGTGAGCTGCAACAATGGCACCGCTTGCGGCACCAGCAGGGGCAATTCCGGCTGGCGCCCGAAATAAGCGAAGGGTGCGACGCCGGACGGCAGGAACATCTCCAGTCCCGACACGACCAAAAGCAATAGCCAAAGCGGCGATGCCATATACGACATGACGCCCATCGCCATGTGCAGCCGTGACGGCATCTTCAAGCCTTGCGCCAGGAGCACGCGCGCGTGCTGCAGATTGCCCTGCATCCAGCGGCGGTCGCGTTTCAGATGGTCGAAGATGGTCGGCGGCGGCTCTTCGTAGCTGCCGCCCAGATCGGGAGCCATCCAGACCTGCCAGCCCGCGCGAATAAGAAGAGCGGCTTCGACGAAATCATGACTCATGATCTCGCCACCGAATGGCGCGCGGCCCGGCAAAGTCGGCAGGCCGCCGCTCAACTGGAATGCGCGCACGCGGATGATGGCGTTATGACCCCAGTAATTACCTTGCGCGCCCTGCAGCCATGACAGGCCGGCATTGTAGGTGGGACCATAGGCGCTGGAGGCGAATTGCTGCATGCGGGCGAAACAGGTG